>JAFQVU010000079.1 GCA_017407885.1 Clostridia bacterium | reverse complement strand
TTTTAACTATTGACAAAAATCACATTTCGTACTACTATATTATAGGTCGTGTAAGTACGCGGCAAATATATTTTTTAGTTCGGAAGTGTTACTATGACTTTACTTCTTTCTATCTCTTTTGCAATGCTTGTTGGACTTATGCTTTCAAGAGTTGCAAAGCTTGTTTCATTACCGGCAGTTACCGCTTATCTTGTGGCGGGAATCATTGTCGGTCCGTTCTGTATTGGCGCGCTTGCCATCGAAGGTCTTGGCTTTACCTCGCATGAGAGTATCGAGGGACTTTCGGTTATCTCAACCGCGGCGCTTGGTTTTATCGCCTTCTCCATAGGCAACGAATTCCGTCTGTCACAGCTTAAAAAGACCGGTAAGGCGGCTACGTTTATCGGTATATTCCAGGCACTCGCTGCGGCACTTATAGTTGACGTGGTGCTTTTGGTGCTTTCTGTTACCGGAGTTCTGCCGATTTCAAAACCTGCGGCAATAGTGCTCGGTGCTATCGCAACCGCGACTGCTCCTGCGGCAACGCTGATGGTTGTACGTCAGTACAAGGCAAAGGGTGAGCTTACCGATCTCCTGCTTCCCATTGTTGCAATTGACGACGCCGTCGGACTTATAGTTTTTGCTGTATCTCTCAGCATCGCGCGTGTGCTTGACAATCCCGATGCGGCTATGAATGTTTTCTCTATCGTTATAAATCCGCTTATTGAGATTGCAGCATCTCTCGCGCTCGGTGCACTTATGGGCGTACTGCTTACGCTTATCGAACGTTTCTTCCATTCGCGTTCCAAGCGTATGTCGATGGCTATAGCGTTTGTATTTCTCACGGTTGCGCTTTCTATGCTCAAATTCCACTTGGGACCGGTTGAGATAGGCTTTTCCTCTTTGCTTGTCTGCATGATGCTCGGCACTATGTTCTGCAATATGTGCGACTACTCCGAGGAGCTTATGGAGCGTGTTGACGGTTGGACAACGCCGCTGTTTATAATATTCTTTGTCCTTTCTGGAGCAGAACTTGATCTTACGGTTTTCACGAAGCCGGAGGTTCTGTTAATCGGTGTTATCTTCCTTGCCGCGCGTGCGATCGGTAAGTGGGGCGGTGCGGGCATCAGCGCGAAGATTACCAAATGTTCGCCGAATGTTTGTAAATATCTCGGTATAACGCTTCTTCCGCAGGCTGGCGTTGCGCTCGGTATGTCGCTTCAAGTAAGCGATCTTAACGATGGTGCACTGATACGTAATATCGTTCTGTTCTCGGTACTTATTCTCGAACTTGTAGGTCCGCTCTTTACAAAGATTGCGCTTACCAAGGCAGGAGACATCATCCCCGAGAACAAGACAAGCGCACGCGGTATCATCCCAAGTAAGCATCACGGACCGCATCCGAAACAGAAATAAATCATATATCAAAATAACACCCACTTGCATATTAATCGCAAGTGGGTGTTTCTTTGTTATGATGCTACCTTCACGGCATAGGCGAGTTCTGTGCCGTCATCGGCGGTTTGGACTACGTCAATTTCGTCTATATCAAACACTACATTTTCAACTGCAAGCGTTGAACTATCCACAAATGTAGTATCACGGCGATTTCCGTCAATCTTTACCTTGCTGTATCGGTTGAAGCCTGAACCGGTAATGTAAAGCGTGTTTCCGGACATACTGTATGATTCAAATGTAATGGGGGATGTACCGAATGTCATGCTTGCAGGTTCGTACATAGCTTCGTCTTCGTAAAGCTGTAAATATTCGAGCGTGCTGAGCATGTCGTCATACATTTCGCCAGTGTCAAATTCATGCTGATGAAGCAGTGTGATGTCACCTACGGACATTCCGAGAAGATCCTGAATGTAAGCGGAAAGCTGATAGGTTTCAAGATTTCGGTCAAGCTCGTTTATGTCATCAACATTCGCCGCACCGGGAAGCTCGATGTTGGTTTTGATGACATACTCGGTCTGATACATGTCATCGTTTTCGAGCTGCTCACGTGTAAGCGGAATCGCCGGCAGATGATCGCCGTATAATACGAGAACATACGGCTCTCCGCGTTCTTCAAGCATATCACATATTGCGCCTACAGCGTCGTCCATCTGGCGTATCAGATTACAGTAGAAATGATACTGCCAATATACTTTTTCGTCTTCAAACCCGTATATATCAACATCATCCTCTGTCGGGGGGACTACATGGGCTACCGAATGATCGGGATAACCGCCGTGGCCCTGAACACTTACGGTAAATACGAAATCCTGACCTTCAGTAGAATCGAGCGCGGATTCGATCTCGCCGACGAGTATCGAATCACTTGCCCATCCGAGGATATTGCGCCTTGTTTCTTCCATCATCTCAATAGATGTGAAGGTATCAAAGCCGAGGTAGGGATAGACGGTATTTCTGCCGTAGAATGTAGCAATATGGTTGTGTATTGCGTGCGATGTGTAATCGAGCGTTTTGAGATTTGCCGCGAGAGTCTCGCAGGCGCGGTTTTTAAGGACTGTTGTGTACGGGAACTCACCGAGACCGAAGTGATTAAGGTTCATACCGGTCAGAAATTCAAACTCGACATTTGCCGTGCCGCCGCCGATGTGGGCAACCTGCAGAAATCCGGAGATACCATCGTCCTTTAGTGCGGTGAAATTAGGTATCGGATCCCTTGAAAACTCTATATCCTTAATGTATTTCACATCGAAGAATGACTCGAGCTGTACAACGACAATATTCGGGGATGATAGCTCATCTTGATTTGCAGGGATATCGTTGTTCTTTTCTCCCGAAAGCTTATCCATAAACTCATTTGTTTTGTCTTTGAGAGCATCATCGGGACGGTCAATGCCGTGCACAAAGATGCTGCGTGTGAAACAGTACGCGAAACCTTGCTCATTGTATGTAGTCATAAGCTCGCTTGACGGGGAAGAGATGAATGTTTCCAAAAGAATTACAAGAACGCAGAGAAATGCGGCTGTACATACGCATATGAATGATCTCAAGTAGTTGACCTTACAGCGAGGGCATTTTATAAACAGCAGAACAATGAGGGCAATTACTGCAACTATAAGTGCACCGAGAAGTACGATCTGGATTGTGCTGAAATACGCGCCCATCACATTTATACCATCCTTGATAATAAGGAAGTCTATCGCGGAGAGGGGGGACGAGCGGTAGGTTAGTATAATTGCGTTTGTGATGCCGAGCGCTGCCCATAAAACGACAAATAGCGTTAAAAGTGCAATACGTCTCTTTACCAAAAGGCAGAGAGAGAAGGTTGCGAATATTATTATTGCGTTTGCAAGAAAAATAAGCGGAGATGTAAACATGAGCCCGAAAGCAGCTCCGAGCGATTTTCTTTGGCATATCTCAAGTATGAGATTCATTACTATGGATAGTACCGCAAGTGTTGGCAAGGTGAAACGCAAGGGGGCATTTGTGAACCATTTAAACGGCTTTGCGGCGGCAGTGAGGATTTTTTGCATATATAAAATCATCCTTTCGGTAAACGACAAATTACGATATTATATATTCTATCACAATACTGTGAACAAGAAACGTGATATCTGTAAATATAAATAAGATATTATCTGAATTCCTGCAGAAACCATATCTTGTCGCGGTTGGCAAAAAATACTTTCCCGTCAAGGTAATCAAGCGCAGTCCCCTTAGTTTTAAAGTGGAATTCAAGTCTGTACGAATAGAGCGCCTGGAATTTGTAGCCAAGCTTTTTGTCATCACGGTTCACGCCGTATTTCCCGTCTCCGAGCAGAGGATGCCCGATTGAAGAAAAATGCGCACGGATCTGATGGGTGCGTCCGGTTACAAGCTCAACCTCGACGAGGGAGAATCCGTGCTTTTGGTCAAGCACGCGGTATTTTGTTATTATCTCCTTATATCCCGGGCGCGGAGAAGTTATTATGTCAACGATATTGTTTGATGAGTCCTTGTGCAAATATCCCCTTAATGTATCAGCCTTTTTCGGAAGATGTCCGTGTACCGCACACAGATAGAATTTTGAGAGTTCATCGTTCTTTATTTTATCATTCATCACACGAAGTGCCTCAGCGTTCTTAGCCGCGATGACTATACCGCCGGTATTGCGGTCTATACGGTTGCACAGCGCAGGTGCAAACGACTGCTCGTCTTCCGGTTTGTATTCCCCTTTGCGGTAAAGATATGCCTTGACATGGCTTATCAGCGTGTTGACATCTTCGTTGTCGTCCGAGTGTACAATAAGTCCGGGGCGCTTATCGAGCAGCATGATATTGTTGTCTTCGTATATTATATCGAGCCTCGGTGTGAGCTTCATGAACGCCTCTTCAGCTGCTCGCTCTGCAAAAAACTCCTCGGAGATAAAAAGCTCCACCGTATCTCCTTCATTCAGAATATAGCTTATCTCGGTGCGCTTTCTGTTGACCTTTATTTTTTTTGTGCGTATGCACTTGTACATCAGCGATTTTGGCAGTGCTTTTACTGCTTTTGAGAGGAATTTATCGAGTCGCTGACCTGCGTCATTTTCTTTTATATAAAGTGTTCGCATAACTGCTCCATTCTGTGAAATTTATCATTCGAGTTCCGCATTTTCAATAAACACCGGCGGCGTGTCAGCGCTCTCACGCGAGCAGACACATACTGCATATCCGTCTATGGTAAAATGTGAGAAGCAAAGCTCGGATTTAAGCACCGAAAAGGATGAAAGCGGACGCGAAAATCCCTCGCCCGTATATTTTATATAACTTTCCTTGGCGCACCAAACAGCATAAAAACGCTCATTGGGCGATTCGCGTACATATGCGGCTTCATCAGGCGTGAAATAGCGCTCAGCAAGACGCAGTATACGTTCGTTTTTCGGCTGCATATATTCAATGTCCGCACCGATTTCGGTGTCCGAAATTGCCGCAAGACACAGTCCGTTTGAATGTGATATGCTCACGTATACTCCGTAAATATCAAAATACGGCTTGCCGCGCTCACCGTGCAAAAGCTCTGCCGATTGTCCGAACGTGGCATTAAGCGCATGTTTGGAGAGCGCCGTTCCTACCTCATGCTCGGTGGTTTTTGTGCAAGATGCGAGATATAGATTTATCATAAAAATTCTCTCATTAAACGTAACGATTGGGTGCCGCACATCTGTACCGCACCCAATATTTATCAGATAGCCTCAATCTTTTCAGGTTCAATCGTGATGCTGACACGTTGTGATTTGTCCGACCATATTATCTTTCTCGGACATTTTGCAACGCAGTCGCCGCACTGTACACATTTATCGTAGTCGATAGCCGCGACACCGCCCGAAACGTGTATCGCGTCATGCTTGCATGCCTTTTCGCAA
>JAFQVU010000078.1 GCA_017407885.1 Clostridia bacterium | reverse complement strand
ATTGAAAGCAGAGGCGTCTTATGCCACAGAAGCATTGCCGTGAAAACCGTGAATACTTCACCGATATTAGTACCGAGAAGATAGCCGACAACCTTGCGGATATTCGCGTAAATACCGCGCCCCTCGCGTACTGCTTCAACGATAGTAGCGAAGTTATCATCGGTAAGCGTCATATCTGCAGCACCCTTGGCAACGTCAGTACCAGTGATACCCATAGCACAGCCTATATCAGCCGCTTTGAGCGCGGGAGCATCGTTTACTCCGTCGCCGGTCATAGATACAACCTCACCCTGCTTCTGCCATGCCTTGACAATACGTATCTTATCTTCCGGCGACACACGCGCATATACGGATATTTTGCGAATACGATTATCAAGCTCGCTATCGCTCATTTTCTGAAGTTCTGCGCCTGTAATAGCTTCATCGCCGTCATTGTAGATGCCGAGGTCTTTAGCAATAGCCTTAGCGGTAATTACATGGTCACCGGTGATCATAACAGGACGTATTCCGGCTTTCTTGCAGATTGCGACCGCATCGCGTGCTTCGTCACGCGGGGGATCTATCATGCCGACAAGTCCGATAAGAGTAAGCCCGTTTTCGAGTGTTTCACTATCCGGATTTTCGGGCAGCGCATCAATTTCCTTGGTCGCAACCGCTATAACACGAAGCGCATCCGAACTCATCTCTTCGCATACGCGGCGAGCGTTTTCTATATCGCCTGTTACGCATCGAGTAATCAGCATATCAAATGCACCCTTGGTAATGACAGTGAGCTTACCGTCTATCTCGTTGACAGTGGTCATGAGCTTACGGTCAGAGTCAAACGGAAGATCAAACACACGAGGACATTCGGCGTTTATTTCATCCTTGTGCATACCGTTTCGTGTTGCCGCAAATACGATCGATGTCTCCGTGGGGTCTCCGATATGCTTAACCGTACCGTCGTTTTCAAAAATTATCGAGCCGTCACAGCAAAGCGCACCGAGCTTGATAAGGCGACGCATTTCCTCGCCGTTATCATCGCTAATATCCTCTGCAATGTCACCTTCAGCAAGCCATCCTCGAACGAGTGTCATGCGGTTCTGCGTGAGAGTACCCGTCTTATCCGAGCAGATAACAGAAGCGCTTCCGAGAGTTTCAACAGCAGGCAGGCGGCGAATAATCGCATTGCGCTTAACCATGCGCTGAACGCCGATCGAAAGAACTACAGTTACAATTGCCGGAAGTCCTTCGGGAATCGCGGATACCGCGAGCGAAACCGATGTCATGAACAGCTCCATCGGATGAAGACCGTTGATAAATCCTATGACAAAAATAACCGCGCAAGCACCGAGCGCTACAAATCCAAGATACTTACCAAGCTGTGCAAGCTTTCTCTGGAGCGGGGTCTGACCGTCGGACTCGCCTTCAAGAAGTCCTGCAATCTTACCCATTTCGGTGCTCATGCCTGTACCGGTAACGATAGCTTTACCGGAGCCGTAAGAAACGGAACATCCCAAATAAATCATATTATTGCGATCTCCAAGTGGGGAGTCTTCAACGACCTCTGCATGAGCATCCTTTTCGGAAGGTACAGATTCACCGGTTAATGCCGATTCCTCGCATTTGAGAGAGGAAGATGCAATCAAACGTGCGTCAGCAGGCACAAAGTCACCGGCTTCGATCTTAATGATATCGCCCGGAACAAGGTCTGCTGCATCAACTATCTCTTCTTTTCCGCCACGGATGACTCTCGCATGCGGAGCGGATAGATTTTGAAGTGCTTCAAGCGATTTTTCTGCCTTTGACTCTTGAACCACGCCCATAACTGCGTTTAAAACAACGATAAGAAGAATAAGGGCAGGTTCAAAAAATTCCTTGGGATTTTGCTCAACACAGGCAATTACAAACGATACAACGGCAGCAGCGATAAGTATCAGGATCATAACATCCTTGAACTGCTCAAAAAAACGCTGAAGCATCGTCTTTTTCTTTTTCTCGCGAAGCTTGTT
>JAFQVU010000077.1 GCA_017407885.1 Clostridia bacterium | reverse complement strand
GTGTCATCATCCTCAACTTTGCTCGTGATGCCCTTGTTAACGATGATGATATGGAAGCGGCTCTTAAGTCGGGCAAGGTAAGACGTTACGTTACCGATTTCCCGAACGCTCGTACCGCCGGTATGGAAGGCGTTATCGCCATTCCTCATCTTGGCGCATCTACCGAGGAGTCCGAGGACAACTGCGCAGTTATGGCTGCAAAACAGCTTCGTGAGTACCTCGAACTCGGTAATATCGTTAATTCGGTGAATTTCCCGAACGTTTCGATGCCTCACAGCGGTGACGTGCGCATCTGTGTGCTTCACAAGAATATCCCGAATATTATCGCGCAGATCTCGAGCGTTGTTTCGGCTGAAAATATCAACATCGAGAACATGGCTAACCGTTCAAAGAAGGATTACGCTTACTCGATACTTGAGGTTCTCGGTAATCTTTCCGATGCGACGATGGACGATATCGCCGCAAAAATCTCCGCTATTGACGGCATTATCAAGGTAAATATCATTAGATAAATAAAATCCTGCCACCGGGTGGGGAATGCGAAAATAAGCATTCGCTTGCACATCGTTAGGTCTTTGAAGATGTGCATGGCGAATGCTTTTTTATAAGGAGATAGCGTGAAAAATAAATTTTCACGCAACGAATTTTTGTCTTTGTCGGCTTCGCCGCCAATTTCGCATACGAAACCGACAAAAATATCGACAAGCATGGAAGTCTTTGCCTTGCAAAGACATGGTAATTTGTATGAAATTAAAAAATCCGTTCCACGATCTAACTAAATTCGAGATGGCGCTGTGGCTTGTTTCCTCTGCCGTTATAATCGCCTCGTATCTCTTCTCGCGCGGCGGTGGAATTCTCGAGATGATTGCATCGCTTATTGGCGTGACCGCGCTCATATTTGTCGCAAAAGGATACGTGCTCGGACAAGTGCTGACCGTGGTATTCGCTGTGTTTTATGGTATTATTTCATTCTTTTTCAGATATTACGGGGAGATGATAACCTATCTTTGCATGAGCGCGCCAATTGCGCTTGTAACGGTTATCGAATGGATAAGGCACCCATATGAGGGTACAAAAGAGGTTCAGGTGAGCAGGATTACACGCAAAAATGCGGCTATTATGCTTGTTGGCGGATTTTCGGTAACGGTTGTATTCTATTTTATTCTGCGTGCGCTCGGCAATGCGAATCTTGTAATCAGCACGCTTTCGGTCACAACAAGTTTTTTTGCGTCGTACCTGACTTTTTGCAGGAGTCCGTACTATGCGCTCGCGTATGCGCTAAATGATATTGTGCTGATAGTTCTGTGGATCCTCGCGGCACTTGAAAGCATCTCATATCTTCCGATGGTCTTCTGCTTTGTCATGTTCTTCGCCAACGATATTTACGGCTTCTACAACTGGCGGCGCATGCAAAAACGGCAGAGAGGGTAGGGCTTTTTATTTGCAGAAATTATCAACATAACTATTGATAGCCGCCTCAATAACTTGAACGGCAGTGTCGCGGTCAGCGACTTCATTTACCGCAGTCTCCTTGTTCTCGAGATTCTTGTAGACTCTGAAAAAATGTCTCATCTCATCGAAAATATGTGTTGGGAGCTGGTCGATGTTTGTATAGTGATTGTACGTCGGATCGGAGAATGGAATAGCGATGATCTTCTCATCGTTCCTTCCATTGTCTATCATCGAAATCACACCGATCGGGTATGCTCGTACAAGCGAGAGCGGTTCGAGCGCTTCGGAACAGAGCAGGAGCACGTCAAGCGGGTCCTGATCGTCGCCGTAGGTGCGCGGAATGAAACCGTAGTTTGCCGGATAGTGAGTTGACGTGTAAAGGATTCGGTCAAGCATGATGTAACCGGTTTCCTTGTCAAGCTCGTATTTTTTCTTGCTGCCTTTTGAGATCTCGACAACGCAGACGAAATCCTCGGGATTGATACGTTTAGGGGAAATATCGTGCCATATATTTGACATTTGGAACACTCCGTTTTTCTTTATTTATGGGGTTTTATTATAACACAAACAACGGCAGTTTGTCAAGTACCGTCCTTATAAAAGCAGTTCGTCAAGCCTAATGATATCGCCGGCGCCCATGACAATCAGCATGTCGCCAACGCGAAGCTCGCGGCGTAAATGCTCGGCAATTGCCTCGTTTGAAGGAAGATAAGCTGCACCGTCTATTCTATTGGCAAGTGCTTCCGAGCTTACACCGGATATATTTATCTCGCGTGCGGCGTAGATGTCGGCTAAAATCAGATGTACACCGCCAAATGATGCGGCAAACTCGTCGAAAAGTTCATGCGTGCGCGAGTAAGTATGCGGCTGGAATACGACAAATACACGCTCATATCCGCATTCAAGTGCGCCCGAGAGTGTTGCGCGTATTTCAGTTGGATGGTGTGCATAATCGTCGTAAAGCGGTACTGCCGCGTCATCTGCGAGACCGGTCACGTTTCCGCGAAACTCCATGCGGCGTTTAGCGCCCTTGTAGTCGGAAAGTCCTGCCGTTATAGCCTCTGCGCCCACTCCGCAGATGTCTGCCGCCGCAGCCGAGGCGAGCGCATTCATTATGTTGTGGCGACCGGTTACGCCGAGCTTGACATGAGCGAAGAAGGTTCCGTTCTTGATTATATCAAATTCGGGCTTGCCGTGATCGGTGGTGATATTTTTTGCCGTGAAATCGGCACCTTCGTCCATTCCGAAGCTTACGAGGGTACCTGCATATCCCTCGCATGCGCGGAGTACATTTGCATTGTCGGTGTTGACGACGGCGTATCCGTCTTTTGCGATAGCGAGATAGCGCTTGAATGAGCCGATTATCTGATCAAGGTCGGCAAAGTAGTCGGGGTGATCCATGTCTATATTCAGCACGACCGCTATATTCGGGGTGAACGAAAGGAAGGAATCTTGATATTCGCAGGCTTCCATGATGAAATTTTCACGTGAACCGATGCGGTACGCGCCGCCTATCGAGGACAACTCTGCCCCCGATACGATGGTCGGATCACGGTCAGCGGCGAGAAAGATATGCGATATCATTGAAGTGGCAGTGCTTTTGCCGTGCATGCCCGAAACGCCGATACGGTTTTTGTGGTGGCTCATCAAGTATCCGAGAAAATCTGCGCGGTAAACACAGTTCTTTTCGCCCTCGGCATCAAGTGCGAGTGCGCGCGCAAGCTCCGGATTATCCCGCGAGATCGCGGCGGTATAAACGATTACGTCATAATCATCAATATGAGTCGGCGAAAGCTCGTAATAGATCGCGGCGCCGTCTTTTTCGAGTACCTGCGTAAGAGCCGAGGGGGTGCGGTCATAGCCGCCCACGTGCATCCCCATCGCCATGGCGATATGAGCGAGCGAGGACATGCTTATTCCGCCGATGCCTATGAAATAGACGGATTTTGCCTTGGCGAAAATTTTCTCAAGTTGAGATACCGAATATCTTGTGTACATGCTGTTTCTCCTATGGGTTTGTGTATGTGTATATTTATTATATCACAATAAAGATAAAAATAAAAGTATTTTTTCAAAATATATCCATGATGATAAAATAAGCGTGTCGCGGCGGTATTCACAAAAGAGTCTAAAGTGTGTAACAAAACATACGCAACTACGTCATAAAAAACTTTCTTTGCCGCCTTATAAATTTCAAAAAAAGATTGCATAATTTTCACATTTATACTGTATAATAATCTCAGGGTGAAGGAATCCCCAAAACAAATTAAGTCAGCCCGACACAAATGCTATGCGCCCTGACGCTTGCCGCGGGCAAAAACGGAGGAAAAAATGGTAATCACGGATATCAAGGTAAGAAAGCT
>JAFQVU010000076.1 GCA_017407885.1 Clostridia bacterium | reverse complement strand
GCGAGGGTTTATCAATCATTGTGGCAGTTTTTACACTGCGCGCGCCTTTAAGAAGCAGATACTCAACAAGATATGACAGTGTCTTTCCGCTGTCAATAATATCCTCAACAATAAGAATATCCGTGTCCGCAAGATCTTTTCTGTGCAGGTCAAGCAGAATATTTACCGCACCGCTTGTTTTGGTTGAATTTCCGTAAGATGAGACTTTCATAAAGTCTATTTCCACAGGAATGCTGATCTTTTTCATAAGATCGCCCATGAATACAACCGCGCCCTTGAGAATGCAGACAAGAAGAAGTCTTCTTCCTCTATAATCCTCGCTGACCTTGTTTGCAATACCTGTAACGATCTCATCAAGTTCTTTTTCGCTTACAAGTACACTTTTGATGTCGTTATTCATTTTATGACCATTGCTTTCGCATTTGCGAAAGCTTCCTTTCTCGCCTTCTTGGGGCGTGGTTGGCGTAGCCAAATCTCAGTCGAAGACTGAGATAAAGCCACAAAAGGCAGTTTGAAAGAGTTATCTTTCAAACTTATCTCCATCATTATAATAATATATTATCTCTATTCCGCCGTCCTGCGGCTTCACCCTATCTGCAATCGGAAATCCAGGCACCCAAACGATGCCCTTCGCATCACAGAATATCGGAGTTTCACGCCTTTTTTTCGCAGAGTAACCGCGATCATTATATAGCTTTTTCAGCTTTCGCGTCATACCGCCGAATACATAAGAATCTCCATCCCGGCGTGACCTGACTGACAGCATATGATTTATTTTATCAGAACTTAAAATCGTGTGTATTGATAATTTGTAAACATTTTTCAGGGTTTCGTTATCTTTTTGTAAATCCTCACGCATTTCTCCGCATTTTGACACAAAAACCGCAAAATCCGTATTTTCAAAATGGTTTATGCCTTCATGAAGATTATATTCAAACGCAGTCGGCTCATCCTCCGACTCGGAAGTAAAATAGAGCCGTCCGTTCTCTATCTTTGCCCTTGTTCCTCCTATCAGACATACGCTTGAGTTCTCTCGTCCGGTTTTGCAAAGATCCAGCACAGCATCAACATGAACCCGTTCAAGAGTTTTATTACTTATTTTAGAAAACAGCTCGCATACAGCACGCGAGGAAATAGCCTTATCGGCACTAGCAAGCACCTTGGCATTAATTCCGCCATCGGCTGAATTTTCAATCACAAACCGCCTTGCCGCACCCTCTAAATACTTCGCATCCGCACGTAAATTTCCTGTCATTCGACGAACTGAAGTGAGCAATGCCGGATTAATTTTTTCAAGTGCAGGTATAATCTCATGCCGGATATAATTCCGCGTATAGGCGGTATCATCATTAGTGCTGTCAAATATATATTCTATGCCGTTTTCTTTGAGATATCCCAAGATATCACGTTTTGTGGCATAAAGAAGAGGGCGAATTATCGGTATTCCATTATAAGTACGCATAGGCGGAATACCGCAGAGTCCGTCAATACCGCTTCCGCGTGTAAGATTGAATATCACCGTCTCCGCATTATCGTCGGCATTGTGCGCCGTGGCGATGCAGTCAAGGCGACCGTCATTTTCAATCGCCCTTGCAAACGCATCATATCGATATGCACGCGCAGTCTCCTCTATTCCCTTTCCGCTCTCACGCGCAAGAGCAGGAATATCCGCATATTGTGCGGTAAAGTCAATGTTCAAGCGTTCACATGTCTTGCGGCAAAACTCTGCATCACGGTCAGCCTCTGCTCCGCGTATGCCATGATGAACGTGCAGTGCGCGAAGATATAGTCCACGCTCATCGCATATTTGCTTCATCAGATGAAGAAGCGCGGATGAATCTGCGCCGCCCGAATAACCGACAAGCACACCGCGGTGTGCCTCGAGCATATTATATGCATCAAGCGCACAGAGTAAGCTGTTATTTTTCATTATCGACTCCGATTTGGTAATTTGCAAATTATTGTTTGGCGAGGTGTTTTATTTTTCGTTTTGCGCTCCGATTCTCGCCATTCCCATGCGGCGCACACGCCGCCTACCGTATGCAGAGGGAAACCAACTGCGCTCAAACGCCGCTCCGCAGGTTCCCCTCTGCACTCCTCTCCTTGGCTCGGCTACGCCGGCGGAGCGGCATCCCCTTCGGGAGCAAGAGAGGTAAACTTGGTGTATTGACCGAACCATCCCATCGGCACCTTTCCGGTTGACCCGTGACGGTTTTTCGCCACTATAACATCGGCGACATTCTGCTTTTCAGGATCGGTCTGATAGTAGTCACGCGAGAGGAACATAATGACGTCCGCATCCTGCTCTATCGCACCCGAGTCACGCAGGTCGGAGAGCATAGGTGTCTTATCATTTCTCGATTCGGGACTACGCGAGAGCTGTGCACAGCAGATAATCGGCACCATAAGCTCTTTTGCAAGTATCTTTAAGTTGCGAGAAATATCGCTGACTTCCTGAACGCGGTTGTCAATCTTTCGGTCAGACTGCATTAACTGCAGGTAGTCGATTATAACAAGTCCGAGATTCTTAACACGGCGCAGCTTTGCCTTCATCGCAGTTGCCGTAATTCCCGTTGTGTCGTCTATATATATATCACACTCCGACAGATTTGCCGATGCGTGCGCGAGCTTCGTCCAATCTTCATCACTAAGCTCGCCCGAACGGATATTATGGCTGTCAACAAGAGCCTCACTCGACAGCATACGCGAAACAAGCTGTTCAGACGACATTTCAAGCGAGAATATGCAAACAGCTTTTTTAGTATCGCGTGCCACATTTCCGGCAATGTTCAGCGCAAACGAGGTCTTACCCACACCGGGGCGCGCACCGACGATTATAAGGTCGCTCTTACCCATACCGACAAGCACCTTATCAAGATCGCCAAAGCCGGTCGGTGTACCAATTGTCTCGGCGCGGTTTGTCTGAAGCTGATGCAGATGCTCATATGTCTGAACAAGCACCTCTCGGATATGCGTAAAGCCCTTCTGCTCATTGCCTTCGGCAATGGAAAAGATCTTCTGTTCCGCGTTTCCGATAATATGCATGACCTCATCCTCGGCGCTGTACGCCGATTCGGAGATTTCCTCGGACGCCGAAATAAGACTGCGAAGCAGGCTCTTATCCTTGACAATACGCGCGTAATCCGCCACATTAGCCGCCGACGGAACAACGTCCGCAATCAGCTTTATGTAGGATTTACTGCTCGTCTCGTCATAAACGCCGCGATGAACAAGGGTGTCAATAAGCGTAACGATGTCAATGTCGCGGTTCTTTAGATACATATCCTGCATGGCAAGATATATCTGTGTATGCTCCTCGACATAGAAGTCCTCGCTTTTGAGTATTCCCGCTATTACATTGAAGCATTCAGGGTCAATAAGTATCGATCCTAGCACTGATTGCTCTGCTTCAAGCGAAAACGGAAGTTTCCTTAAAAAAACTTTTTCTTCCATAATTACTTTTCTTCGCCGATAACGACGTTGATCTTACCGACCACTTCGGCGTGAAGCTTTACATCGACCGTGTGAGTACCAAACGTCTTAAGCGCGTCATCAAGCTGAATCTTACGCTTGTCAACGGTAATATTCGCCTGCTTCTGAAGCTCCTCGGCGATATCCTTTGAAGTAACGGAGCCGTAAAGTCTTCCGTCAACTCCTGCCTTACCCTTAAATTTTACGATAACCGTCTCGAGTTTTGCCGCGGTATCCTTGGCAGTCTGAAGCTCGACCTCTTTTCTGTGAGCCTCGGCAGCCTCACGTCCTTTGATCTCATTAAGTGCCTTATTATCGGCGATAATCGCAAGTCCCTTCGGAAGAAGGAAATTGCGCGCGTATCCGTCAGATACATCTATAAGCTGACCTTTTTTCCCCTGTGACTTTACATCCTGTGTTAATACAACTTTCATTTTCGTATATCTCCTTGTATAAACATTAATTGTTAATTCTTCGCCATATAATCGTCGATAGCTTCCTTGAGACTGGTAAGTGCCGCTGTCATCGAGACATCGTTCAGCAGTGCTCCCGCCGCTTCGTAATATCCGCCGCCGCCGATTTTTTCAAGAATAAGCTGAACATTGACATTTCCTGCTGAACGTGCGGAAATATGAACGCTGTTATCAATCTGTACAAGCGCGAAGCTCGCCATGACACCGCTCACATTAAGCAGCTTGTCCGCCGCCTTAGCCGCCGCTATGCGGTCAGACGGCGTTCCGTCACTATCGCTCATCGAAATTGCAAACATCTGACGGTATGTTACAACATTCATAGAGAATTTTGCTTCACGCATGAAATCATCAATTCCGGATTTGAAGAACCACTGAACCTCTGTCGGATTAGCGCCCTCACCGCGCAGATAAAGTGCCGCGCTGAAGGTACGCACACCGGTATTACGCGAGAATTGCTTTGTATCAAGCAGCATTCCGGCATAAAGCACGTCCGCTTCCTCACGGTGCAGACTTCCGATAGGCAATGCCTGCTCGAGCATTTCCGAAACAAGCTCGCACGCAGACGATGCCGACGGCTCGATGTAGGAAATAATAGGCTCTCGCTTGTAGTCGCTCGTCTTTCTGTGGTGATCGATTATCGCGATCATACCGACATTATCGGCGATATCCGGCGATGCGAACTGTGCTGGATTGTTTACGTCAACGATGACGAGCAGGGTCTCGGAAATGAGAAGATCCTGCGCCTCGGTGGCGCTGACGAAAACTCTTTCGTAAAGATTTCCGGGAACCATAGCCGCCTTTTCAAAGCATTTGGCAAGGTTTGGATCCTTGATGTTGGTCACGATGTTGCATGGGGTGCCAAGGAAG
>JAFQVU010000075.1 GCA_017407885.1 Clostridia bacterium | reverse complement strand
GTTGCGCCGATCTTTACGTTGAGATGCGGATAACCAATAGCATTGCGAACCTGCTCGAATGCTCTGCCTGCCGCGAACATTGCGAATGTGCTTGCGAACGGAATGAAACCGGTAGTAGCAAGACCTGCCGCAACGACCATCATATTTCCCTCTGCGATACCGCAGTCAAAGAAACGGTCTGGGAATGCTTTTTTGAATACGCCTGTCTTGGTAGCCGCCGCAAGGTCAGCGTCGAGAACTACCAGCTTGTCGTATTTTGCGCCGAACTCTGCAAGAGCCGCGCCGTATGCTTCACGAGTAGCTATTTTATCTGCCATTTTCATCTACCTCCATTAGTTAAGGGATGCAATAACAGCATCAAGCTCGGCAAGCGCCTGCTCGTACTGTTCCTGCTTGGGAGCCGCACCGTGCCAAGACACGTTGTTTTCCATGTAGGAAACGCCCTTGCCCTTGGTGGACTTTGCGATGATAGCGGTAGGCTTGCCCTTGCATGCCTTAGCCGCGTTAACGGCAGCCTCGATCTGATCGAGATCATGTGCATCGATGGAAATTGCGTTCCAGCCGAATGCCTCAAACTTAGACTCAAACGGAGCAGGACTGATAACCTCATCAATAGGACCGTCGATCTGGAGTCCGTTCCAGTCAACGAATATTGCAAGGTTGTCAAGCTTGTAGTGAGCGGCAAACATAGCTGCCTCCCAAACCTGTCCTTCCTCGGATTCACCATCGCCAAGAATAGACCAAACGCGGTTGTTATTACCGTTCAGCTTTGCGCCGAGAGCCATACCGCATGCAGCAGAGATACCGAGACCGAGCGAACCGGTAGTCATATCAACACCGGGAATATGCTTCATATCGGGATGTCCCTGAAGTATGCTGTCATGCTGACGGAAGGTCTTGAGATCCTCAACCGGGAAAAAGCCGCGGTGTGCGAGGGTGGAATAGATACCGGGGGACGCATGTCCTTTAGAGAGAACAAAGCGGTCACGGTCAGCCTTCTTCGGATCCTTGGGATCGATGTTCATTTCCTCGAAATAAAGATAAGTAAGTATTTCCGCGATAGAAAGCGAGCCGCCCGGATGTCCGCTTGCTGCCGAATAAACGGCGGTCAGCGCACCGCGGCGAATCTCATATGCTATACGCGAAAGCTCACGCTTGCGGGATTCAACCATTGTATATTTCCTCCTTGGAATTATATTTTTTACGCGATATGCGTGTATTGACATACCTAAATAATATTATACACCTATATGCGCGATTTGTCAAGAGTAAGTTCGCACTTTTCGCGGCAAATCAAGTTGACGGAAAAACGGTATCGAAATCACTGTCTTCAAGAATGACAGATTTTATAGGGCGGTATTCCCCATCGAGAAGCTCCATATGAAATTCCACCGTTCTTGAGGGTACGGTCTTTGAATAATCCGCCCAATAACGCACTGTCACAACATTTATTCCGTCAATCACTTTTTCGGAAAGCACCGTAAACATAAAAGCTCCGCCGCCTCTGCCGATTGTCTGATAACCGCCGTCAACCTTCTCCAATGTTTGCTCTATATTAAGTGTATCGCCATCAACACCGAGATACTTTTCGGCATAGCTTCGTATTTCCTCCTCGGTGCGCGGTTCATAATCTCCTGCGAGCTTGTTAAGGCGAGAAACTATGAAATCACACAGTCCAAACTGACTCCTGTTTTCGCCAAGTATCGGGTAAAAATCTCTGTCGGAGACAAGATTAACCATATAGGATTCGGCAAAGGGATACTCAGACGGCAAATAAAATTCATCACGCTTGGCAAACATTAAAAACAAGCCCTCATCAAAAGCAAGCGTATGTATTCCGGGTGTGAAATAATCACTGTTACTCTTTTCAACCTCTATCTCAAGAATCGGGAATATTCTCTTATCACCGTTACGAGTATATACTATCTCCTCGCTCGTAAGACTATACTCTGTAATCACCATTCCGCGAAGGCTTTCGTACACCCCTGGCGCAACTCCGCAGAGACGTTCAAATTCGTCAATATCTCCGGAAAGCAACGCATCAACGGCATCATATATGTTATACCATACTCCATTGACGAGCCCGAGTGCGTCCCAATCCTCTTTGGTGGGCAGAGTGAGCGTGTTCTCCTGCGCTGTGGTATCATCAGGCACATAATTCTCGGTATCCGGCACAGATGTGTCGTTAAACACCTCTGTTATACCGTCGTCTGCTGTCGTGTCTGTATTACCATCCGATGAATCCGTGCAGGAAGCCAACAATGAAATGCACAATACAATAAACATACCAAGACAAAGCTTTTTAATCATCTGTGTTCCACCTTTCATATAATTATTTTTTTACAAATTTCACCTCACAAATTTCCGGTCGGTTGAATATACGCACCATGCGTTTTTTCGAGAGTCCGCGCGAAACTATGTGCGCAAATCCGTCATATCTGTAGCATCCTCCAGCGTGGCTCGGAAATAAGCCCTGATGCGGAGCGTAAACTCCGTTTATAAACGGCGGCAAGCGCCACTGACCGCCGTGGGCATGTCCCGAAAATGCGGCATCAAAACCGAGCTTTTCATACAATTCATATTCCTCGGGACGATGAGAAAGAAGCAATGTCAATCTCTCTTCGTCAGCAATTTTCGAGTATTCATCCGTCAAACGCTCGCGCCATGCTTTAATGAGTGGCGACTGCTTGTTTTTGTCCTCTGTGAATCGCTCGATAAGCGTTTTTTTGCGTGTGTGCTCGCTTTTGTCAAGCACCGGATCGTCCGCACCGCAGATAAACAGGCGTTGATTTTTGATTATAACTTCCCTACTCATCCCCTTTGTTACGGGATTATTTGCATGGAGCACATGTACACCAAAGCTCTCAAGCATTTCGCACAACGCATCAGTATTCGGAAGATTTGACTCATGATTTCCAAACACCATATAACATGGCGCGATTTGTGGTAAAGCTTCGAGAATGATCCGTGCCGGATTGTTCTCGTTAATCACCTTTCCCTCCGTGATCGAAGCCTCGTCATCCTCAATTATATCTCCGGTAATAAAAATCAAATCCGGCTTGATTTCAGCGACCTCGGCTATAAGCTCGCATTGCCTTTTTCCGAATGTGCTCTCATGCAGATCGCTTATATGGGCAAGGGTTATTTCTTCGGAGATTTTTCCACTCATCAGCGTATATTCACGCCTCTTGACCCGATTAGAACATGCAAAAATCAAGATTGAAACGGCGGTGAGCAGGAGCACACCGCCGATAATTATTTCAGCCATAATCAGCTCTCCGCATCTACGAGAATCAGAATTTCAACGCCCGAAGAATTGACATTTTCCGGTATGACTACTTTATAATCCGCACCGTCGCTGTCTAACTGATTTCGTATAGCATCCAAAATCGGCTCGGCGTATGAGACAGCCGCATACCGTAAATACGTCTGTTCGCCCAAAATCAAAATTTCGGGTTCAGAGGTAAGAAATGCTTCGTCTATATCACTCTCACGGCAAACAATCACCGCCGTGTCACGAACATTCAGTTTATCAAGCATAACATCAAAATCAGATGTATCCCCGCCCTTGTCTATAGGTTGAGAAGCACACGTAATCTCTGATTTTCTTTCCTCACTCGCAGTAGGCGCGAGCGCATCGAGCGCAGCAATGGTGGTCTCAACATAGCGCGGTTCATCTTGAACATCAGCATTTTCTTGACCTGCAGCATAATATTTTGCGGTGTAGTAAGGATCTGCACCGTCGGCATTTGCCACATTCTCTTTGTCAGCCGAAACGTTCATGTCAGCTGTGTATATAGCTTCCCCATCTTCCTTTGCACCGCCAAGGTCCATTCCGCCGAAAATATATGCGCGTCCTGCGACAAGAACCATAATTACCGCACATGCCGCCACAACGGTTCCCGACCACGGCAAAAATCTGCGTTTGGGTGTAAGAATCTTTGCCTCCTGCGGTATATTTTTTATTTTCTCCATTACACCGTCTCGAAGTGAGGACGGTACTGCAAATCGAGCTTCCTTAACAAGCGAAAGCATCTCACGGCGTTCGCCAAGCTCACGTCTGCACGCTTCACATGCATCAAGGTGAGCTTCGAGAAGACGCATATCCGCGGCATTAAGCTCACCGTCGATATAGTCAAACATCATCCCACATGCCGCCTCGCAGCTTATTCTGTTTAGATCGTTTTTCATTAATACATATCCTTTCGCCGTATTCGGCTATGGTTTTTGTGTTATATTAGACGCAGTGTCAAGTGATTTTGTTCCGAGTTTTTCAAAACTTTTTAAGGAAATTTTATCCGTCATGTACAGCTGCCAAAAGCTCGCGTAAATGTGAACGTGCGCGGTTGAGTCTTGACTTGACCGTGCCGATTCCAAGTCCGGTCATCTCGGCGATTTCTTCATATGAATATCCTTGTATGTCGCGAAGTTCAACGACCTCGCGTGCATCCGGCGAAAGCTTTGCAATGGCATCTCGTACAAGCCTTACTGTTTCGCGTTTTTCGCTCATAAGCTCCGGAGAAGCTGCGGTCGACTCGTCTGCAAATTCGATCTCAACCTCGTCGCCGTCGCGGTCAGTATATGTCGGCATTGCTTCAGCCAAAGACAATTTTGTATGCCGCAAAAAATCGAGACAGGCGTTAATGCATATTTTATATATCCATGTGGAAAAACGGCAGTCGCCGCGATAACGTCCGATGGAACGCCATATCTTTACAAAAATCTCCTGCGAAAGGTCAAGTGCGTCATCGGGATTTCCCACCTTGAGGCGTACCGTATTGTAGACAAGGCGCTCATACATCGTATAGATGGAACCGAACGCCTCACTGTCCCCATTTGCGGCGGCGGCAATAAGCGCATTTTCCTCGGGTGTATTATATTGTCGCAGTTCCAAGTCGGCATCGCCTCCTTTACGGTATTCTCAAAATTCAATCATTTGCGCATGCTAAAAGTATACTGCGCATTTCCTCTCGCGTATTTGCCTGATTAAGCGCACCTCGCGCACTTGCCGCACCGCGGATTCCCTTAAGATACCACGAGAGCTGTCCGCGCGATTGCAGAACGGCAAGTTTTTCTCCCTTTTCGGCGATTGCAATATCAAGCTGCCGGAGTGCCGTATCAATGCGTTCACGGTCAGTAGGTGGAGTATATTCTTCACCGTACAGCACAGAGCGTATCTCGGAAAAGAGCCACGGATTTCCCATAGCACCACGTCCGAGCATGACAGCGTCACAGCCTGTCCGCTCAAACATACGCATTGCATCGGCGGCGGTGAATATTTCCCCGT
>JAFQVU010000074.1 GCA_017407885.1 Clostridia bacterium | reverse complement strand
TATTTTCTCTTTTTCTTTTTATTTTTGCTGTCCTCGAACAGTATTTCAAGATCAGCGGCTTTGGGGTCATTCTCTGCTTTGGAGGTTACGGACTTGACAAAGTCCATATAACTTTCATCCTCGCCGACATCGCTGTCGGGAGTGTTTATAACATCCTCGTCCGCTTCCTTATATTGACGGTTCAGTTCCATCACAGAACCCTTGAGACTCGATTTTGCAGACTCAGACACAAGTGGTTCCCGGGAAATATCGAGTGTTTCAATCTCATCATCCGCGGTGATGTCGAACTGGGAAAATTCCTGTGTTGCATCGTCGGATGCTGTTCCCTCGGGGTATATCGGTTCATCTACGACGATATTGTCATTTTCATCGGTACTTATGACACTATCGGCATTAGGAGCGGCATAAGTGCTTGCAATGTTTGCTTTTAACTCATTTACCGCTTCGCGGCGCATTTGGGAGGTTTCCGGAATGGCATCCTCATCCATATCCTCGGTGAGCTTCTCTATAAACTGTATGTGCTCACTGTAACGCTCGAACAATTCGCGTTTAAGTTCAAATGCATCTCTCTGAAGCTCGGCAAGAGTTTCTCTGCCGTATTCTATTTTTGTATTAAAATCGGAAAGTATGGTGTTGCATGAAGCCTTTGCGCTTCTTACTATAGCTTCTGCTCTTTCCTCGGCATCAGCCTTTATCTTATTCGCGGCACGCTTTGCATCAATGAGAGTACTGCGGATAGAGTCTTCGTCGTTTCTCATTTCATCAAGACGTGTAACCGCAGATTTCAGTTTGCGCTCAAGTTCATCGTTTTCACGGTAAAGCTCTGTATATTTTTCGATGAGAAAATCTATATACTCATCAACTTCAACGGGGTTATATCCGCGTATTGCCTTAGTAAATGCTCTGTTTTTCAGTTCGTGCGGAGGGAGCATGTTTAACATCCTTTCGTTTATACTTTATTTTATATAAAGCGTCGTGCCGCAAGTCGGATACGCCCTTTGCTTGAGCGTTCATCGAGACTGTCGATGATAAACTTGCCGCCTTTTGTTCCGCTTACTTTTCTAATTGAAATTATATCGCCGTTCGTGACCTCGCGGTCAGCTTCGGTGGCGGTGAAATGATTATGCTCAACAAGTCCTTGACGTATAAGTCCTTTTGCGCTCTCACGCGATGTACGTGCAAGCTCGGAAACAATTGCATCAAGTCTTGGAGAAGAAACAGTGCCGTGAATATTTTCAAACTCACGGTGAAAATTGAAATTATCGGGAAGTGTGATATCGGCAACCTTGACCTTGTCACGTCCGATATAGGTAAGCTCACTTTTGATGAGTCCCGATACTGTAGGAGAAACGAAAATGATTGCGCCGTCGTTATCGGGGAGAATATCCCCAAGCGCGGTACGCTCAATACCGAGCCCTATGAGTGCGCCGAGAAAATCTCTGTGCGCGAGCTTTACATAACCGCTTGTCTTTATTCGCAGGGGAATAAGCTCATCGGCAAGCTCATCGCGGTAAAATGTATGCATGTCCGGATACTCGCTGATTTTATAGCGAGTATATGCTGGAAGACAGCAGAGAAGTGTACGCTCGGCATCGGGATATCCGCCGAAAAAGAAACAGAGCGGTTCCGATTCCTCACGCGTAAATATAACAGACAACTGATTTTCAACAATAAAGCGTTCACGAAGATTCAGAAAATGCGAAACACCCGGCACGCCCTCATCGGCGCGCAAAAACAACTCCTTGCATCTTTTGATTAAAAGCTCCTCGTCGTCGGTGAGCAGGGAAGAAAGATTAAATCCCATTACACCACCACGGGAAGCGCCATCTGTATGATGCCAAGCAGTAAAAATGAAACAAAAAATGATAAATCGATAGGTAAAGCCTGAACAGTCTGGGAGCGCTCAAGCACGATCCTTACCGGTAAGATAAGTGGCTCGGTCATTGCATAGACGAAATTCAAGAGCGGCGAGCTATCATCCACGGGCATCCATGAAAGCAGCATACGCACTATCATCAGCATTTCGAGAACCATTAAAAACAGGCTTACGAAATTGGTGAATACATAAATAAAGCCGGTCACGAGTGTAAAATCTCCGTATACATGAAAAAGCCGACGACGGGGAGAATCCTCCGCCGTCGGCTTAAATTATCTTCAGATCTCGTTTTCGTAATATTCGGAGGTGTTTTCCTTCTGGCGCTTATCCTGAAGAGCGCCCTCCGATACATCTACATTGCAGGGGGTGATTACATAAGTATTGTTTGCAACGCGCTTGATTCCGCCGTTGATGGAATAAGCAACACCGGAAAGGAAGTCGAGAAGACGGCGTGCGGTTTCCTTATTGGTAGCCTCAAGGTTGAGAACTACGGTGCGGCGATTAAGCAGATGGTTTGCAATCTGCGAAGCGCTGTCAAAACGCTCGGGCTTGATAACCTTGATATCAAGCGAGCTTCCGCTCACCTGAAGACCGTCGTCCTGTGCGCCGTACGGATCCTGAGCACCGTACTGCTGCGTCTGACCGTACATCTGTGTGTTATTGAAGTCATCCTGGATCTGATCGGTATAAGGATCTACATCCTCATAGCCAAGATCGCTTTCGGGGTTGATGCCATTCTTAATTTTGTCGAAGAGTCCCATGTTTTGTACCTCCAAAATATTTTCACATTAATTATTTTTACTGTTTATTGCTTTGTGGATATGTGCGTGCGCCGAATATTGTTGAGCCGAGTCTTATCTCGGTTGAGCCGGCGCGGATTGCTTCGGGATAACTTCCGCTCATGCCCATTGAGAGCACATTGAAAGTGTCCCTACATATATTATGAAGCTTTTTTTGCGAAATGTCAATAAAATATTGATAAGTTTTTTCAAAAAACTTCAAATAATCACTTTTTTCGTCACATTTCGGTGCAATAGTCATGAGTCCGCGCAGTCTGAGGTTTGAAAACTCGCCGAGCTTCTCAACGAATTCTTCAAGCTCCTCGGGCATGATACCGCCCTTCTGCTCCTCACGTCCTATGTTCACCTCAACGAGGATGTCCATAGTAAGCGAATGCTTCTTGGCTTGCTTGTCGATTTCGGCAGCGAGCTTCAAACTGTCTACTGACTCAATCATATCGACCTTATCAATGATGTATTTAACTTTATTGGTTTGCAGAGAACCTATAAGATGTATTTCGAGCTTTCCACCCTTTGGGTGATGGAGCTTGTCGTATTTTTCAAGGAGCTCCTGAACACGGTTTTCGCCGATTGCAGTGATGCCAAGCTCATCGATAGTATAGTTTATCACATCGACCGGTACGGTTTTCGTAACTGCTAACAGCTTTATATCACGTCCGTTTGCGAGTGACGCGATCTCTTGTCTCGCACTTTCAAGGCGCGAAGCAATCTCTGAATGATCAAAGCGGATGCTTTCGGATGTATCCATGTTGTGTCTCCATTTGCTATGAAATTATCTTACCGACGTAGAGTCCCTTGCCGCCGGTTATGATGATGTCGTAAAGACCGAGCTTGGTGTAATATTCGGGATCACTCTCGGGATCTCTCGGTGCTGCGATGTAGTATCCGTCAGACTCCAGAATTACATCTACATATCGGAAATCAACAGTAGTTCCGATGAGAATGTAAACTCCCATGCGTCCATCCTCTGCAAGGCGTACTGCGGAAATCGGTACTTTGTATCCGGTGTGTGAGCTTCGGACGATCTCGACAGGCTGCATGCGGTTGAAGCTGAAGTCCTCGGGGATTTCGTGGGAAGAGAATATCAGCAGAACTCTCTGACTGCCGTCGGGGGAAACAACATCCGAAAGCTTCATCGTAAGCTCGGTGTCATTATTGTGTGGGAAAATTACTCTGTAATTATAACCCTCGTTATAATAACGAAGCTCGTCGCGTGTTGTTTCAAGGATTATGTACCATGTAAAATCGGTGGCGATTTTTCCTATTGCTTTTGAATCGTAGGTCTGCGGTTCGCTGCTTATCATTTGATCGAATAGCTCGGTTGTCATTGTGCTGACCATATCTGCAGTGAAAATTGATTCATAGCCGTCAAGGGAAGAGTAGAAGAAGCCTGTCAGCGGAGCTGTGACGGTCTCGCTCACAGAATCAAGTCCCGCGGTGAGCTTGTCACGCTCAGACCGAAGATCTTCAATAACGCTGTCAAAGCTATCGACTCTGCCGGTTATGATCTGACGCTTGTTGAGCAATGTTAAGAATTCGTCACGGCGTTTTGCAAGTCCTGAGTATGCTTCCTCCTCGGCGCTGTGTCTGATTGCCATGTAGTAACTGTTGATGCGCGAATCAAGCGTGCCGACATCGGATGCCGCGAGTCCCTCGATTGAATTGCTGTCGAGCAGGAGCTCTATTTCACGGTCGATTGCAATTATTTCATCGCGAGCCGCCGCGTTTGCGGCAACATCTCCGCCGTAAATAGAGGCTATCTCAGTCCCCACTTTGATCTTTGTACCATCGGAATAGCTGTATCCTATACCGCCAATCTCGTTTGAGTAGACCACAGTCTCATTACGGAGAATATATGCATCAAACTCCATTGTATCATTCTCCGTGACCTGAAGCGCATATTCCGTTGTGAGCTCGTTACCTAAACTTCCGAGAAAGTGATAGCCGAGATAAATGACCGCAATGACGGAAATGATGATGGAAACCAAATATCCGAGAAATCCGCCGAGCGGGTTCGTGTTTCGTTTTTCCGTATTTTTTTGCATCATGAAACCTTAAAGATATTGGTAGTTTTTTAAAATATATTATACCCTTATATTATATCACATAATCGACATTAAGTTAAGAGCTTTTTTGCAATGTTTACAATAACTTCAAAATTACCCGCCGAATTTATCCAATTTACGCCAGGATTCCGCCTGAACCATGTAAGTTGGCGCTTTGCATAGCGTCTTGAAGACTGTTTTATAAGTGCAATAGCATCATCAAGAGAAGATTTGCCGTCGAAATACTCAATAAGCTCCTTATAACCGATTGCCTGTGCCGCAGTTGAGGACCGTGGCAATGCACCCGAATCTATAAGTCCGCGCACCTCGGCTTCAAGTCCCATTTCCATCATGAGATCTACTCTGCGGTCAATACGGGAATAAAGCTCCTCGCGCTCGTGTTCAAGCGCGATTACAGTAGCATCAAACGGCGTTGGACGCAGACGGGAACGGCGGTCCCACTCGGTTTTTGTAATGCCGCTTGAAAGGTATATTTCGAGCGCACGCACGACGCGCTTCACATTGTTTTTATGTGTTGCCGCGGCGGATTCGGGATCGACCGAATTAAGTCGCTCCCACATAGCATCTGCACCGTTTTGCTCCGCTTCTTTCATAAGTTTGGCGCGGAGTGCTTGATCGGTCTCGACATCGGCGTAATCGTTGGCGGTGAGGACAGCGTCAAGATAGAGTCCCGTGCCGCCGCAGAATATCGGCAGCTTGCCGCGTGAGATAATATCATCAGCCGCGGCCTTTGCCATAGGGGCATAATCGGCGGCGGAGAAGCTCTCTGAGGGGGCGATAATATCAATCATGTGGTGGGGGATACCGTCCATTTCGCAGACGGTTGGCTTCGCGGTACCTATATCCATTCCACGGTATATCTGCATTGAATCACATGAGATTACCTCGCCGTCGAATTCCTTCGCCAGCGCGATTGCAAGCGCGGTCTTGCCTGAAGCGGTAGGGCCGACAACAGCGGCGACTTTGGGCTTTTGTTCGGTTGTCATAAAAATCACTCCACTAAAAAATTATTGGAATATACTGCGCCGCTTATCGGGAAAGGTCCATGGGGGACGAGCGAGGGAAGATAATGCACTTTGAAGCTGTCATTTGCAGAATCAAGCGTAATTACAGTGCCGCCGAGCTGTCCTTCAAGATGATAGTCGTACTGACCGGTTTTCAGACCGAAGACCAGCTTCATGCCGCTATAATTTATGCATGTCGCAATCTTGTGGCAGTGTCCGACAAAAATGCCGTCTATACGGCAGGCGGATATTGCCGATGTTAAGCCTTCATCGGTAGCGATGTACGGACTTGCATATTTTGCTTCTTCGCAATTGAAGCCGAAGTCCCCGTCAGACGGAACAGTGTCAACACCGAGAAGATAATTCGGGGCATCCGGTGAGGAATATCCTTTTGAATATTCGGCTTCGTGGAAAATATCCACAGGAATATGAAACGCCATAAATCCGGGAATATCGCCGTGTTCCTTTCGTACTGCCTCACCGCGCTCACGCATCAATTCAAGCTGATCGGGGCAAAGATTGGCGTCTGCGATACATCCGCCCGAGTCGAGCATGTACATAACGCGCCTGATATTTCCGCCGCAGGAGATACCTATGGTGAAATTTGAATTTCCCGATACATCTCCCCTTGCAAAAAGACAGAATTTACTTCTTTCAAGCATCTCACATTGCTTTGCGACACCGATCTTTGATTCGTTGTCGTGATTACCGAATACCATAGTCCACGGTACCTCAAGGCTATCCATGAATTCTATAAATTCTGCAAGAATTTCACCGCTGTCATCAAAAGAGCCGTAGACAACGTCTCCTGTGAAAAATATAAGGTCGGGACGTGACTGCGCAACAAGACTGCGGATATGGTTATAACAGTTTTTGCTGATATTTGTGCGTGACCACGCGCTTCGTTCATCGTGCCTCAGACGCCCGGGCGTTCGAGATTGCGATTCGTCTATAATTTGCGTGTCGGTGAGCTGTAATAGCGTGATTTCAGTCCCAACACGTTCCGGCGGAAGCTCGAGTGTGAAATCACATCCACCACGGTGTGTTTTTATGATTTTTGACATGCTTGCACCAACTTAGTAGATAAAGCAGGCATCGCCAAA
This sequence comes from Clostridia bacterium, assembly GCA_017407885.1. The sequence goes on along the minus strand of JAFQVU010000074.1, from coordinate 4,200 downwards.
AGAGAAGAAGCGATAGCCTTCTTTAATGGCGGTTTCGTATGCGTTCAGCATTATATCACGGCTTGAAAATGCGGAGACAAGCATTAAAAGTGTGCTTTCAGGGAGATGGAAATTAGTAATAAGCGCGTCAACCGCCTTAAATTTGTAGCCTGGGTAGATGAATATTCCCGTGTCTCCATGCATTGCGTGAACGATGCCGTTGTCATCTGTGACCGATTCAAGGGTGCGGCATGAGGTCGTTCCGACAGCGATAATTCTGCCGCCTGCCGCACGGCGCTCGTTTATGATTTTTGCCGATTCTTCGGAAACCGAAAAATATTCCGAGTGCATGACATGCTCGGTCAGCGAATCGACCTTGACCGGGCGGAAGGTGCCGAGCCCTACGTGGAGCATGACCGGTACGACGGCAATACCTTTGGCACGAATAGCATCGAGCAGTTCCTCGGTGAAATGCAGTCCTGCGGTGGGGGCAGCCGCAGAACCCTCGGTCTTTGCGTATACAGTTTGGTAGCGGCTCTTATCGGCGAGGCGTTCCGTAATGTAAGGGGGAAGGGGCATACTGCCGATCTTATCGAGCAGATCGTAAATACTGCCTGTACTGTGATCGTATAAAAAGCGTACCATACGGTTTCCGCCCTCTAAAATCTCTTGAACCTCGGCACGAAGTAAGCCGTCTCCGAATATAATGACACTGCCGGGCTTAACACGTCTGCCGGGACGTACCATTACTTCCCAAGAATCAAGCTCGTGCTGACGAAGAAGCACGAATTCTATCTCTGCTCCCGTGCCTTCTTTTACTCCGTATAGGCGTGCAGGGATAACCTTGGAATTGTTTATGACAAGGACATCTTCGTGGTTAAGATGGTCTATTATATCATGGAAAATCTCATGAGAAAGCTCGCCTGTTTCACGGTTTATTGTAAGCAGGCGTGAGCGGTCGCGCACCTCGCTCGGGTGCTGCGCAATCAGCTCCTCGGGTAGATTGTAAAAGAAATCTTTGGTAGTAAGCTCGGTAGGGATACGTTTATTTGTAATCATTGCACAAAAATATGCTCCTTAAATTTTAAAAGATTTACAGCGTAGGGGTTTGACAAGTCGGGGGAAATGTGATATCATAATAGTAAATAAATTATGATAGAGGCGCATTCTCCGATTATTAGGTATCGCAAGGCTTCGCCGCCGTTGCGCGTTACCGAAAGGCGCTGAGTGCCGAAGATAAGCTGTGAGGCGAAGCAAGGCTTGTCTGGTTCTTTGGGAGAATATCCGAAGAACTGTCATCATTTATGTGATGGAGTGCTATCTTAATGTATTAGATATATGTGAGCAAAAAAGCTCCATATATATTATAGTACATAGATAGCCGGTTTTCAACCGGTTTTTTTATTTTTTTACTCCCTCGGCGAAAATTCTCATTAAGTATCAACAAGCGCCGGCAAATCCGGTCGCGAATTGTACATAATTTCCCGAGGCGAAGTCAATGAAAGGATGATAATTATGTCAACTAAAGGTACAGTTTTTACAGGCGCGGCAGTCGCCATCGTTACTCCTTTTACCGATAATAAGGTCAATTACGAGCAGCTCGGTACACTTATTGAGCGCCAGATTGCAGGCTCAACGGATGCTATTGTTATCTGCGGTACTACCGGAGAGGCTTCCACTTTAACCGATGAGGAGCACCGCGAATGTATCCGCTACTGTGTTGAAAAGGTTGCAGGACGTGTGCCGGTTATTGCAGGTACGGGATCAAACGATACCGATTATGCGATAGAGCTTTCAAAGTATGCATGCGATGTCGGCGCAGACGCGCTTCTGCTCGTTACCCCTTATTACAATAAAGCTACCCCCAAGGGACTTATAAAAAGTTTTCTTGCCGTTGCGGATGCGACTGACAAGCCGATAATACTTTACAATGTTCCTTCACGTACTGGATGCAATATTTCACTTCCGGTTTATAAGGAGCTTGCAAAGCACGAGCGCATCGTTGCAACCAAGGAGGCAAGCGGAAATATCAGCGCGATCGCGGAGATTGCCGCAGAGCTTGGTGACTCGCTTGATATCTACAGCGGAAACGATGACCAGATCGTACCGATTCTTTCTCTTGGTGCCAAGGGCGTTATTTCAGTGCTCTCGAATGTAGTTCCTAAGGAAACACACGATATCTGCCGTCTCTGGTTTGAAGGAAAGGCCAAAGAATCCGCAGAGCTTCAATTGAAGCTTTTGAAGCTTGCAAATACTCTCTTCTGCGAAGTTAACCCGATTCCGGCAAAGACTGCAATGGCAATGATGGGATATTGCTCGGAAGAGATGCGCTTGCCTCTTTGCGAAATGGAAGATTCAAATAAGGCAAAGCTCGCTGCAGTGCTTAAAGAGTACGGCATTATATAATACCTTGATAATCGAAAAAACAGGAGAAACAAAATGAAAGAGACTCGAATTCTTTTCTCCGGCATCGCGGGACGCATGGGAAAAGCCACACGTGCGGCTGCCGAGGGAAGCGAGGAATACAAAATCGTTGCAGGAATAGATGTTGTACCGTCTGTTGACACTATACCGATCTATCAGGATCCGTACGACGTAAATGTTGACGTGGATGCAATCATCGACTTCTCGCATCACACTGCAACACCGAAGCTTCTTGACTATGCCATATCCAAGAAGCTTCCGATAGTTGTTTGTACTACGGGACATACCGAGGAGGAAACAGCGGCTATCCGCGCGGCGTCGGAGAAGATACCGGTATTCTTCTCACGCAATATGTCGATTGGAATAAACCTTCTTATCGAACTGACAAAGAAAGCGGCGGCAATTCTCGGAGAGGACTTTGACATTGAGATCGTTGAGAAGCATCACAATAAAAAGCTTGATGCCCCGAGCGGTACGGCTCTTATGATTGCCGATGCGTTGGCGGAGACCGTCGAATATGACGCGGAATACACATACGAGCGTCAGTCAAAACGCGCGGCGAGAGCCAAGAACGAGATTGGCATCAGTTCGGTGCGCGGCGGAACGATAGTAGGTGAGCATGAGGTGATGTTCTGCGGTGCAGATGAAATCATTACTGTCAGCCACAGCGCGGCATCACGTGACGTATTTGCACGCGGTGCACTCCGCGCGGCAGCGTACATAAAAGGAAAGCCTGCCGGATTTTACGATATGTCAACTATGATAGCAGGAGAATAAAAAGCGGGGGACCGTCTTGTGGCGGTTCCCCGGATTTTTTGTTCGTGCGGATTCGAGTCCGTCGAGCAGTTTTTGGTAAAAAATTTTATTTGGAAATGAAGAAAAATAAAATATTTTGTCCTATCCGACAGCGTTCGACAATCCTTTTATTTCGGATATGGTATAATAGTGTCACACAAAGACAATGGAAATAGATAATACCTGATTTTCTGAAAGGATTTATATATGGAGAATAAAAAAATATGTGCTATAGCGGGTGAAAATCCCGATGAGCTTCAATTCGGATACGATGAAGAATACTATGGCTGTGCGTTAATGAAATACCGTCTTGTATCTGCGATGCAGGACGCAATTGCAAGCGGATACAGCGAGTTTGTGTCAACGCTTGATCAGGGCGTGGCAATGTGGGGGGCAGAGGCATGCCTTGCCATAAAAGCAATGGGAACTGACGTATGCCTTACCGCTGTGCCAACATCGGAGCTTCAAGCCGCGCGATGGCATCCGGAACGGCGCGAACGCTATTACAATCTTCTCGAGAATGCTGACAGAGTCATAGAGACGAGGGGGGAGAATATCGGCGAGGGATGTTTGCTTAATGAAGCGAGACAGCTTATCGTTGTCGGAGATCCGTCGATTCCGCGTCTTGCGGACTTGATAGAACGTGCAAAATCCCAAGGAATCGCGGTTCATATAGTTTGAGTGAATATTATCTCTTCAGTTTACATAAACATTAAAAAAGGATGTCAATACGGTTGGCATCCTTTATTTTTTGGAGGTACTATATGAATTTTATGTTAGAAGATTTTCTCTCACACCTGCTTTTTATATTTTTGCGTGTCTCAAACGGCGGTGCATACGGTGGTACATTTCCGCCGCCGCTCAGTGCACAGCGAGAGAGGGAATGCTTTCGTTTGATGCGTGAAGAGGGGGATAAAGAAGCGCGCGCAGAGCTTATTGAGCACAACCTTCGCTTGGTGGCGCACATTGTAAAAAAGTATTATGCTTCCGGAAAAAATCAAG
>JAFQVU010000073.1 GCA_017407885.1 Clostridia bacterium | reverse complement strand
GTAACAGTATCTATGAGACCCCCGAAATTGTTCTGAAAGAACATAACAAGAGGTATCATGACAAACAGATAAATAAGCGAGTTACAGAGAATAATGGAAGTAAAGCTTACTCCGGCGCAAAGAATTAAAAAAGCAAGTATGTTATTTTTGTACTTTGCCTTATCGGTTATCATGCCCCAGAAAAACGGTGCAAACACCGAAACAAGCTGAGCGGCGGCAAGCAGATAACCTATTTCGTCATTTGAACGTCCTCTGTTTTCGAGGAATATGGGCAAAAAACCGTAATATAAAGCATTCAAGCCGTATATCAGTGCGTTAGCGCCGTATAGACTGAGATATGAAATTCTTTTCTTCAAATCAAGCACCCGTCCTTCAATCATCAAGTTCTATTTCAGCAACTCTGACTACGTAATTTGTACCGTATTCATAGCCTGTGCAGTTGACCGTAAAGCTATTATCGGAGAAATTCTGATTGAAGACCAGCTCTTCGCCGTTATCAACCCATTTTATGCTCTTTATCTTCTTGTCGAAGTTGTCAAATTTACGGGGACCTATTCCGCTTGATGTAACTTCAACAGTAACGTTGGAGCTTCCTCTGATAGCAAGATCGTGAATGTACAAATAATACTTTCCATCCGAAAGAAGAGCAAAATTCTTGTCGTGACCCTTGATCTCACAGGGCTTTCCGTGATAAATTGAGCTTCCTACAGCTTTTATCCATCCGCCTATTCCCGCAATCAGCTCTTCCTGTAACGGTACAAGATTTCCTTCAGCCGCAGGTCCTACATTGAGAAGATAGTTCGCACCCACCTTACGGCATGCGCACAAATTTTCAATAAGCTCCGGAAGGGATTTATAATTAAAATCTCCGTATCCTATTCCCCAATGGTCGTTAAGTGTCTGGCACATTTCACCGGTAATGTACTTTGACATTCCTTCTCGGTTCAAAGGGGTGGGACGACCCTGCTCATAAGTAACACTGTCTATTTCGGGATTGCCTATTTCGCCACGTTTGCTGAGGCCTGTATTATTTATTATTATACACTCCGGCTGATACTTGCGTATGAGACCGTAAAGCTTATCTTCTTCCCAATCCACGTCCTTGCGGCTCCAGTTACCGTCAAATTCAAAGCCGCCTATGGGTCCGTAGTTTGTACAAAGTATTTCTACGGATTTGCGAAGATACTCAAGATATGCGGGGAAATCGTTGTAGAAGTCGTCGTTATACCAATCAAGCGTCGTATGGTAGAAAAATGGCTTTATACCTTCCATGTTACAACCTTCAACAAAATCCGCAATAAGATCTCGTCCGCAGATACTGTGAGGAGCATCATACTTATTAAGTCCTCTTGTGTCGTAAAGCGAAAATCCGTCATGATGACGGGTAGTAAGAGTTATATATTTCGCACCTGCTCTTTTGGCAGCCTTAGCAAGCTTTCTGCCGCTGAATCCGGATGCGGTAAAGGTTTTGGTAAGTTCCATATATTCCTGACGGGGAATGTTGGCGATATTTTGTATCCACTCACCTTTTCCGAGTTGAGAATAAAGCCCCCAATGCACATAAATTCCAAAGCCCATATTTTCAAAATCCGTAATACGTTTTTCCGGAATTGGTATCATATATTCATCCTCCTGTTTTATAGATATATTAGTTTAACATATTTTGAAAAGAATGTCAATGAATTTGCATTGTCATTTTTTGAAATTTAATGATTTATGATTGACATACCTGTCGATAAATGGTATAATATACGCATAAGCTTTGCAAGCAAGCATTTCCGCTTCATGGTAGAATATACGAACAAGCCTGCTTTGCAAGTCTTTAAGGCTTCGCCTTTATGCTCATAAACATTTCACGGAGGAAAGATCGTGCGACAATTATTGTTACTGACTTTTGTTTTACTGTCGATTGCGACATTATTAATATCATGCTCAAGGATTGAGAATTCTGCACCGGTATATCAAGATCCGGAGACTCCCGAGCTTAGACAATCACCTCAAAATGCTTTCACTCATCCCATACCCATCGAAATGGCACCTCCCGAGCCTGTTGTTGAGGAAATCCCCGAGGAACCCGTTATAATTCCCGAGCAACCGACCGTCTCTGAGCCTCCTTCCGAATACGTAACCTTTTCACTTGAAGGTATACATGACGAGGTATTGCTTGCGGAGACTCCCGATGCAGGCAAGGAATATGTAGACAACACATACTATATCGGAGATTCCATAACACTTGGTCTCAAGGTATTCAAAATTCTTCCCGCGGAGCATGTATTCTCAGAGGGCTCGATCGACCCATATGCCGCAGGACACAACAAAATGGTTACTCTCCCCGACGGTACAAAGGTAACCGCACCTCAGGCAGTAGGTTACTATAAGCCGCAGAGAGTTGTTATAACTCTCGGAACAAATTCCGTTTCCTGGGTATCAGAAAGTGCATTTTTCCATTCTTACGGGCAGCTTATCGACGACATACGTGCGGAAAGCCCCGAAACTGTCGTTATCATTCAAGCCATTCCGCCTGTAACCGAAGAATATGAATCTCATGCAATAAAGCTTACAAATAAAACAATCAATAAATTCAATAAGCTTTTACTTGATCTTGCGGCAGAAAAATCCGCATACTTCCTCAACACCGCATCGGTACTAAAAAACGAACGCGGATATTTTAATGAAATATATCAAAGCGGTGACGGTCTGCATCATAATCAGGCTTCCTATGCCGTTTGGCTCAACTATTTACGCACTCACGCCGTACCGACGACGGAATTATCATGAAAAGCTTTTTTAGATTTTCAATCGCTTTATTGCTATGCTTTGTTCTCGCGTTACCATGTGTTGCATCGGGAATATTTGATGATGTAAATAATGACGACTGGTTTTTCGACTATGTCAACGAAGCTTACGGTTTCGGATTTATAAACGGGCGAAGTGAAAATATGTTTTTCCCATACGAAAACCTTACCGTTGCCGAAACACTCAAGCTTGCACTGGCAGCGCTGAGCGCGCCGCCAGCCGCCGTATATATCACCAGCCCGGATTATCTGGGGCATGTGGCTGACGTGCGCGCGCTGGCGGAGGTCTGCCATCGGCATGGCACGCTGCTGCTGGTCGACAATGCGCATGGCGCCTACCTGCACTTTCTGGATTCCCCTGCGCATCCGCTTGACCTCGGCGCAGACATGTGCTGCGATTCCGCGCACAAGACGCTGCCCGTGCTCACCGGCGGCGCGTATCTGCATATCAGCAAGCGCCTAACGCCAGTTTTTTCCGAAAAGGCCAAGCAGGCGCTGGCGCTCTTCGGCTCAACCAGCCCATCCTATCTGACGCTCGCGTCGCTGGACGCCTGCAACGCCTATCTGGCGGACGGATACAGCGAGCATCTGGCGGCGTGTATCGCCCTCACAGACCGCACAAAGAAAGCGCTCCATGAGAAGGGATGGCAGATTGCACAGAGTGATCCGCTGCGCATCACGCTGCGCACAGATGCCGAGCTTGCCGCACATCTGCGCAGTCATGGGATTGAATGTGAATTCGCAGATCGCGATCATCTCGTCCTGATGATCACGCCAGAAAACAGCGAAGCGGATTTCCACCGCCTGCTCTGTGCGCTTTCTGTCCTGCATCCCGTTCCTGTGTCGGATACCCGCCTTCCGCTGTGCCGGGCAGAGCAGGCCCTGTCCATCCGCGAAGCGCTCTTTGCGCCGTCTGAAACAATCCCCGTCCATCAAAGCAAAGGCCGCATCTGCAGCGCGCCGCTGGTCTCCTGTCCGCCCGCAATTCCCGTTGTGATCACCGGCGAGCGCATCACGCAGGAAGCCGTCTCGCTCCTTGAATACTACGGTATTGAGCGCATCGAGGTTTTGGCTCATCCATAATCCCACAAACAGCAGCAGCAGCCGCTCCAAAGACCAGAGCGGCAGCTGCTGTTTGTTTATTCTATTTGGATTACACAACCTTACCCGGGTTGAGGATGCCGTTGGGGTCGAACGACGCCTTGATGCCGAGCATCAGGTTCATCTGCACCTCGCCCACGCTCTCACCCAGGAAGCCGCGCTTGGCGTGGCCGATGCCATGCTCGCCGCTGACCTCGCCGCCCATTTCGCGCGCAGCCGCATAGAGCTCATCCATGACCTGCTCGCACGCGGCCTTCCATGCATTCTCCTCCATATCGTCGCGGCAGGCATAGATATGCAGGTTGCCGTCGCCGGCGTGGCCAAACGAGCACACGCGCACGCCGACGCGCTTGCCAATCTCCACGCTCTTGCGCACAAACGCCGGAATGACGTCGCGCGGAACGACCACGTCGCACTCGTCCATCGTGGACGTACTGCCCTTGATCGCCT
>JAFQVU010000072.1 GCA_017407885.1 Clostridia bacterium | reverse complement strand
TCAAACGAGCTTTTCTCCGATAAAGGACTCACCTTGAAGCAAACCTTCAAAAGCACAACATCCTTATACACCGGCGCAAATGAAAATAAGCCGCTTATATCCCTCACATCCCGTGGCGACTATAAGATATCCGTATTAAAGCTGGTGATAATTCTGCTGTGTGCCGTCTCATGCGCCGCACTCGTCGTACTTCTTATAAACAAAGCAATTGATCGCTGCCGCACCAAAAAGCATCAAGAAACCGATATTTTCTTTGACGAGCCGTATGATGACGAGGATGAAATCCCATTCTGATAATAAAATTACCGCCGTGAGCTATGCCCACGGCGGCTTTTTTATTTATTTGCGTCTTCTCTTGCGGCTCATAACTGTAACAAAAACAAGCACAGCGATATACGCGACAAACGCGATAATTGCAAGGGTAGCAAGTATCTTAAATCCGCGAGTCTCGGCAAGACCGCCGATAAGATCAAGAATGTACAGAATATTGTCGCGGTTGACGCTGTTGCGTGTCACAAGATCGTACGTGCCGAGTGTAACACCGTTATACGAAACAGTCAGCTTACCGCCTACCTCGCCCTCACTCACGGGAGCGGTGAAATAATCTTTCGTCACCGTCCATTCAATCGCGATATCACGTTTAACATCGAGCCCCGACGGCAGGAAAAGCTCTACTTTTTCGGACGGAAAAAGCGTTACGTAATCGACCTTGCTTGAAAGCTTTACCGGTATCTCGCAAATCATATCCGAGGTAGTAAGCACCTCGGTGTATTCATACGCATAGAGCGCCCATTTTATAAGCTTCGCCGCCTCGGTGTAGGAATAGATATACCGCTCATCACGGGTTGCGCCCATCGTGACAACAACGTAGGTAAGACCGTCGCGTGTCACCGTCGTGGCAAGACAGTAGCCGCCCTCTTCGGTATAGCCCGCGTTAAGTCCGCGCGGAATATTCCAGATATAGAGATACTCGGTGACAGTGGAATAAAAATGGTTTTTATTGAAAAGGGTTCGGTCGCCCGCCTTATTTGTCGGCGGAAAATAGTATTTTTCAACCGATGACATATCTGCAATAGGTGCAGTATTAAGTGCATGTGTGGCGATTATCGCGGTATCACGTGCAGTCGTCACCATATCAGGATCGTGCATACCCGTGGGATTGACGTAGTGGGTTTCAAGCGCGCCAAGCTCCTTGGCTTTCTGGTTCATCAGTTCAACGAATTCCTCAACCGATCCGGCAAGCGTGAACGCGAGAACATTCGCCGCATCATTGGCACAACCGCAGAGAAGCGCATACAAAAGCTGCTCTGCCGTCATGACTTCACCGCGTTTCAGGGCGATATTGTTTCCGCGGAGTCCGACAAGCGCACCGCCGGGCACCGTCAACTCACGTCCGAGGTCGCCGTCAAGCAAATCGAGCGCGACAATGGCGGTCATCAGCTTGACCGTCGATGCGGGGTAAATCACCTTATCCGCGTTGTATTCGTATATGTAGCGGTCATTTTCGAGATTGTAGACGATAGCCGCGCCGACGTTTACTATCTCCGGCGGCTCAAGTATGCCTTCCTCGGCCGCTTCGGTATCATCTGCCGCCATCGGCATCATCAGAGGCAACACGCACACAAGCGCGAGGAATCTTGCCAATATTCTTTTTTTCATTGCTTTCCTCTTTTTTATTATTGAAATTTGAGTTTTTCGGAGAAGGAATACGGTCGCTTTCTTGAAAGAAAGCTTAACTTATTTAAAATACGCCTTTGCCGAACAAATATCACGCTGTATCTGCGCACGGAGCGCATCGAGGGACTCAAAGCGTTCCTCATCACGCAGATGCTTGTGGAACTCAACCCGTACCTTTTGACCGTACAGCCAACCGTCGTAACCGATTATATGCGTCTCGCAGTTGACACGGCGCTCGCCATCCTCAACTGTCGGGCGAACACCAACATTGGTAATACCGATATACTCTCCCTCTGCGATATAAACCTTGCAGACATATACACCGCTCCGCGGAATAATATGCCCACCCGGGAAATTCTGATTGATTGTAGGTATTCCGATAGTGCGTCCAAGATGCTTGCCCTCTGCAACCGGAAAATTGATTGCAAACGGATGTCCGAGAAGCTCTGCCGCACATTCCATGTCACCCGCTTCGATGAGTCGGCGTATTGCGCTCGAGCTGACGAGCCGCTCACCGACGTATACCGGCTCAACGACAATACATTCACGCGGCGATATAAGCCGGCGGAGTGTATCGGCATCTCCCGCTCCGCACGCACCGAATCGGAAGTTAAAACCACAAACGACTGCCTGTGCTCGGCATTTTTTTATGAGAATATCCGAAACAAACGCCTCGGGAGACATTTTGCGTACGCGCTCAAAATCCTCGAGTATAGCGTAATCGACACCGAGGGAGCGTATCAGGGACAGCTTTTCTTCGGTTGTCGTCACCGCAGGTACATCGGGCTTGTTCGGGAGAACAGCAGCCCCGTCCGAAAACGTCCAGACAGCCGATTTTATACCGTGCTCTCGAGCAAACGCCACCGCGCGCCGAATAAGCTCGGTGTGTCCCTTATGAACACCGTCGAAATTTCCAAGCGCTACAGAGAGAGGAGAGCTGATGCCCTCCTCTTTTCTGCTTGTTTGAAGATTAATTACGTTCATAAAGCATCACAACCCAAGGTAATTTCTTACCAGAGTGTTAAGCAGCTCGTCACGATCGATACGGCGGATAAGACTGCGAGCGTTCTTGTAGTTCGTTATATATGTGGGATCCTCGGAAAGAATATAGCCGACAAGCTGATTTATCGGATTATAGCCTTTCTCGCGAAGAGCCTCGTATATTGTAATGAGAGTACGTCTTGTTTCGTCCTCTTTTTCCTCGGGAACGGTAAAAGTTATCGTCTTGCTTCTGTCTGATAACAACTGTGAATCCCTGTCCGCTGTTTGCATCGGCATGTATATCATTCCTTTCCTTGGGTAAACGGCTCCGCCTGTGCCGTGTAATTCCAATAATTTATTGTACTTATATGATACACCGAATCGAAAAATTTTTCAAGAGATTTCATTCTTTTGTAAGATAAATGTAATGTTTTTGCGGCGAATGTATTAATCTCAAAAACGTCCTCTCTTGGGACTGTTTTTGGGTGATTTTTTATTTCCGGGGCGTGACGTAGATTTATTATTGACACCGTTCTTTTTATTCATTCCGTGTTTTTTTATATCTTTGTGCCCGTCACGGCGAGAATCTTTTGCTCCGCGCTTATCACGTATACCCGCGCTCGATAAGCCGCCGCGCTCCGGCTTTACAAGGCATCCTTCGCCGTATCCTATCAGATCCTCACGTCCGCATTTTTTCAGCGCACGCCGTACAAGCGGCGCATTTTCGGGGCGGTTGAACTGCAGCAGTGCACGCTGCATCTGCTTTTCTTCCCAATCGCGCACGCAGTACACGCTTTTCATTGTGAGCGGATCAATGCCCGTGTAGTACATGACCGTAGATGCCGTGCCGGGTGTCGGATAGAAATCCTGCACCTGCTCGGGCGCATACCCCCATTTTTTAAGATAGAGCGCCAGCTCCACTGCATCCTCCATCCGGCTTCCCGGATGGCTCGACATGAGGTAAGGCACAAGATACTGCTCCTTGCCAAAGCTTTTTGTAAGCTCGAAATACCGCTTCTTAAACGCCTCAAACGATTCCACCGCAGGTTTACCCATGCACGCGAGGACGTGCGCCGAGCAATGCTCGGGAGCAACCTTCAGCTGACCGCTCACATGGTCGCGCACGAGCTTTTTGAAGAAGGTCTCATCCTTGTCCGCGAGCACATAATCAAAGCGGATACCTGAACGGATAAACACTTTCTTGATTTTTGGAAGTGTTTCTACACGCTTCAGTAATTCTATATACTCGCTGTGGTCAGCGATAAGATTCTTACACGGCTTTGGCGCAAGGCATTTGCGAGTCTGGCACACTCCCGATTCGAGCTGTTTTTTACACGCTCCGTAACGGAAGTTAGCGGTCGGACCGCCGATGTCGTGGATATACCCCTTGAAATTCGGCGACTCGGTTATCTGCTTTGCCTCGGCAACAACCGATTCTATCGAGCGCGAACGGACAGTGCGCCCCTGATGAAATGCGAGCGCGCAGAAATTGCATCCGCCAAAACAGCCGCGGTTGTGGGTAATCGACATTTCGACTTCCGTAATCGCCGGCACGCCGCCGACACTCTCATACGAAGGATGGTAACGTCTCGTGTACGGCAGTGCGTAAACCGCATCAAGCTCCTCTCGCTCAAGCGGAAACATCGGCGGGTTCTGCACCAGCTGCTTGTTATCGTAATACTCGACCATCGCCTTACCGCTTATCGCATCGGTGTTGCGGTATTGCGCACCGAAAACCTCGGCATACCGGCGCTTGTCGGTCTTCAATTCATCATAGTCCCAGCTTCCTGCCACTTCGTAATGAACGGCGTCCCCCCTCGCGGCGGCGTAAACGGTGCCGCGGACATCGCGTATCTTTTTGATCGGCACCCCTTTATCAAGAAGCTGTGCGATACGACGCAGAATATTCTCGCCCATACCGTATGTGAGTATATCCGCGCGCGAGTCAATAAGCACCGAACGGCGCACCTTGTCATCCCAATAATCGTAATGTGCCATGCGACGCAGGGACGCTTCGAGTCCGCCGAGTATGATCGGCACGTCGCCGTATGCCTCGCGGATACGGTTGCAGTATACTATACATGCGCGGTCGGGGCGAAGTCCCATCTTACCGCCGGGCGAATAGTAGTCGTAAGAACGGCGCTTCTTGGATGCGGTATAGTGCGCAACCATCGAGTCTATATTTCCGGCGGTAACGAGGAAACCGAGGCGCGGTCTGCCGTATTCGCGGAAGGCATCGCAGGATTTGTAGTCCGGCTGTGAGAGTATCGCCACACGGAAGCCTTCAGCCTCGAGCACGCGCGAGATTATAGCCACGCCAAAACTCGGGTGATCGACGTACGCATCACCCGTGACATATACAAAATCGGGACGGTCCCATCCGCGTGCATCCATATCGGAACGCGAAAGCGGTAAAAATTCGGTGTTCATATCAGTTTCCTAAAAATAGTATTATATCAATCAAGGTTGTATTTTTCTTAATTTATATTGTAGCACAAGTTATCGGAAAAATCAAGATGATTTTTATTGTGTGCAAAGAGCGGGGACGGGTCTCGTATAAAGCTTCGAAAAGAAAGCTCTCGCAATGCGCGGTTCTCCCTAACTCAAATGCACACAAAAAAGAGGCTGCTTGTATTAACAAACAGCCCCATTAATATTATTTTGCGTGATAAAGCTTTTTCACCTGATAAACCGGCTCACAGGTGAGATTCACCCCAAGCTTTTTAAAGGTCTTAACATCAATCTCCGAAAGGATCACCGAGGAATGCACCTCGCATCCCTTGAGCTTGTCAAGCATCTCGAGCGACCTTGCGGCAAGCGGCGATGTCGCGGCGCATATCGCAAGCACAATCAGCACCTCATCCGTATGTAGGCGCGGATTGCGTCCGTGCAGATAATCGACCTTCAAATGCTGTACCGGCTCGATTATAGACGGCGGTATCAACTGCGCTTCGTCCTCGATTCCGGCTAACTTTTTAAGAGCATTAAGCAGCATCGCGGCAGATGTGCCGAGCAGACTCGAAGTCTTTCCCGTAATTATCGTACCGTCAGGCAGTTCGATTGCAGTTGCCGGACCGTCTGTTTGCGCCGCTTTCAGGTTCGCGGCACCGACCACACGTCGGTTGGCAGTGGTCAGATTGACCTGTTTCATCAAGAGATCAAGCTTGTGTACGGTACTGTCGTTTGTGGGATTCTCTCGCTGATCGCAGAGCGCTGTATAGTAGCGGCGGATTATCTCCTGCTTTGACGCCACGCGCACAGCGGCATCGTCAATGATGCAGTTGCCGACCATGTTAACACCCATATCTGTGGGGGATTTGTATGGGGACGAGCCGTATATCTTCTTGAATGTGGCATCAAGCACCGGGAATATCTCAACGTCTCGGTTGTAGTTGACTGCCGTTTTGCCGTATGCCTCAAGGTGGAAGGGATCTATCATGTTTATATCATTAAGATCGGCAGTAGCAGCTTCGTAGGCGATATTTACGGGGTGTTTAAGAGGAATGTTCCAGATAGGGAAGGTCTCAAATTTAGCGTAGCCGGCTTTTGTGCCGCGCTTGTTTTCGTGGTAGAGCTGTGAGAGGCAGACTGCCATCTTTCCGCTTCCCGGACCGGGTGCGGTGACTATAACGAGCCGTCTTTCGGTCTCAACATAATCATTTTTACCGTATCCGTCATCGCTGACGATGGTTTCCACGTTAAAGGGGTATCCGTCTATTGAATAGTGGTGATAGACCTTCATACCTATACTGCGAAGTCTCTGCTCAAATTTGAGAGCATTTGCCTGTCCGCTGTAGCGTGTGAGGACAACACTGCCAACGTAGAGTCCGATATTCGCGAATGCATCGATAAGACGAAGAACATCATGGTCGTATGTGATACCAAGGTCTCCGCGCACCTTGTTCTTCTCGATATCATCGGCATTGATAGTAATTACTATCTCGGCATCATCCTTAAGCTGAAGAAGCATCTGGAGCTTACTGTCGGGACGAAATCCGGGCAGAACGCGCGACGCATGATAGTCGTCGAACAGCTTTCCGCCGAACTCTAAATAGAGCTTTCCGCCGAACTGCGCAATACGCTCACGGATATGCTTTGACTGTAATTCAAGATATTTGTCGTTGTCGAAACCTATCTTTGACATGTATGAGTCCCCC
>JAFQVU010000071.1 GCA_017407885.1 Clostridia bacterium | reverse complement strand
GCAGGCTGCGGCGGCGGTTCTGAGCTCAATAAGGTAATGCAGGATATCAACAGCAGCTATAATTTGGAGCTTAAAACGATTGAAAGCAAGGATGACCTTGCCAAATACTATTCTATCAAGCCTGAGAGCATCAAGCAGTTTGCAGCGGAGATCGATTCCAATGCTAACGCGCCTGTGGAAATTATCTTTATTGAGGCGACGGATGACGCTGCTGCGGAGGATGTTCAGAAGGCGCTTACTGCCCGTTACAACTCGATTCTCAACCAGTATGCTTCTTATACTCCCGAAAAACTCGATATGGTCAAGGAATGTGAGGTAACCAAAGAAGGCAAGTATGTGACGCTTGTTGTAGCTGATAATGCCGCCGAGATTCGTCAGAAGTTTAGTGACAACGTAAAATAATTATCCAATAAATCATCCAAAGATATGTATGGGCGGCTTTGTCCGCCCCTTTATTTATAATATAAGGGCGAAATCAAATGACGCAAACAGAATTACAGCAACAATTTTCATTTATGAATCCGATGCAGCAGCAGGCGGTATTTGCGACCGAAGGTCCGCTGTTAATATTGGCGGGTGCGGGATCGGGTAAGACGACTGTGCTTGTCAACCGTATATCGTATATCTTGCAGTCCGGATTATGCCGTCCATGGAATATTCTTGCCATCACCTTCACCAATAAGGCGGCAGGAGAGCTTAAGGAGCGTATTTGCAATACCGTTCCCGAAGGCGGAGGAGATATTTGGGCGGCGACCTTTCACTCTACCTGTGCGCGGATCCTGCGTCGTTACGGAGACCGGTTGGGGTATTCTTCTCATTTTACCGTATATGCGACAGATGATCAAAAGCGTTTGATCAAAGAAGTTATGAAGCAGCTTCAAATTGATGAAAAGCAGTTGCCCGTGAAATCCGTTCTTTCCGAAATATCCCGGGCAAAAGATAAAATGCTGGCGCCAAAACAGATGCAGCAGGACGCCGGGTATGACAGCCGCAAGCTGTCCATTGCCAAGATTTACGAGGTATACCAGGCGCGGCTGAAAACTGCCGACGCAATGGATTTTGACGATCTGCTTTGTAAAACCGTCGAATTGTTTGAGCAGGAGCCCGAGGTGCTAGGATTTTATCAAAATCAGTTTCAATATATCATGGTTGATGAGTATCAGGATACCAACCGGGTTCAGTACCGTTTTGTGTCTATGTTGGCGCAAAAATACGGCAACATATGTGTTGTGGGAGATGACGACCAGAGTATCTATAAATTCCGCGGCGCCACCATCGAAAACATTCTTTCCTTTGAAAATACCTTCCCCGGCGCACGGGTTATCCGGCTGGAGCAAAACTACCGCAGTACGCAAAATATTCTTGATGCTGCCAATGGTGTGATTGCCAATAATACGGTGCGTAAGGGAAAAACACTCTGGACAGAAAATTCGCGGGGAGAAAAAATCACCGTGCATACCTGTGACAGTGAGCGCGACGAGGCGGCGTTCGTGACCAAGACCATTATGGACGGCGTAGCGGACGGCAGAAAATATGCTGATTTTGCTGTGCTTTACCGTACCAACGCTCAGTCTAATGCGATCGAGCAGGCGCTTTCACGCAGCGGCATTCCGCACCGTATTATCGGAGGACACCGTTTCTATGACCGCGAAGAAATCCGTGATATGGTTGCTTATTTACAGGTTATTAACAATCCGCATGATGATGTGCGCCTCAGCCGAATTCTGAATGTACCCAAACGTTCCATCGGCGCGAGAACAGTCGCTGTTGCCGCTGAAATTGCGGCGGGTCTCGGCGAGAGCATCTATTCGGTGATCAGGGAAGCGGATGCTTATCCGCAGCTGTCGCGTGCTGCGGCAAAGCTTAAAGAATTTGTCAAATTGATCGACGGTTTGATCGAAGCGGAGGAAAGCGAAGATTATTCTCTTGCGGAATTATATAATCTCATTATTGAGCATACGGGTTACGAAAACTATTTGAGGGCGGAAAAGGAAAACGCTGATGTACGAATTGAGAATATAGAGGAGCTGTCTTCGAACATCATCAAGTTCGAGGAGGACTACGGTGACGAAGCGGATCTATCCAATTTCCTTGAGGAAATTTCGCTGATGACGGATATTGATAATTATGACGCAGATACAGATACCTGTGTTATGATGACGCTTCACAGCGCGAAGGGTTTGGAGTTTCCCGTAGTTTTTATCACGGGCATGGAGGATGGCTTGTTTCCGTCCAATGCTTCCATGTTGAATCCCGACGAGATTAACGAGGAGCGCCGCCTCGCTTATGTGGGTATTACGCGCGCTAAGGAGAAGCTCTATCTTACCAAGACAAAATACAGAATGCTGTTTGGCTCGACAACCTATAATAAGGAGTCGCGTTTTATCGGTGAAATACCGGACGGGTTGGTGGAGCGCACGGGAGAAAGTCGCATGCGTGCTCCTGCCTCGGCGTTTTCTGCAGGAGCGGGAGAAAAGATCAGCGTAGGCAGCAAACCCAAGACGGGATATGCGCCGCAAATGGGTGCTTACCATCGGCATCCTGCCGCCAAGTCCGGTGTGACATACGGCGTAGGAGATATGGTGCTGCATAAGCTGTTCGGCAAGGGAATGGTGATGTCCGCCGAGAAAATGGGAAACGATACCTTGCTCGAAATTGCCTTTGACAAGGCAGGAACCAAAAAATTGATGGCGAATTTTTGCAAGATGGAAAAAATATAAATATGACCGTGCTATGAGCGGTGAATTTCATGCTTGCAAATCATTCTGCCGG
>JAFQVU010000070.1 GCA_017407885.1 Clostridia bacterium | reverse complement strand
TTGGTCGCAAAAAACCGCATTTCGGCGGCAAGACTGACTTCCCTTATGCAGTCCGGAAAAATACAAAAAAGCTACATTGCCGTCCTCGGCGGCGTGCTCTCGCCCCAAAACGGCGTTATTGAGACATATATCCGCCGTCGCGAAGCAAGCGTTATGCTGCGTGAGGTCTGCAACTCGGAAGCAGAAGGGGCAAAGCTCGCTCTGACTCATTATGAAACTCTCGCTGTGGGCAACGGTGCATCAATAGTCCGCGCCGAGCCGCTGACCGGCAGAACGCACCAGCTCCGGGTGCATTTTGCACACGTGGGCGCGCCTATCGTAGGCGACAGCTTTTACGGGACTGCAGAAGCATCCCCCACCGAACTTGACCGCCTGATTCCGAGGCAGGCGCTTCACGCCGCCTCACTTAAAATAGACTTCGGTGAGCGTGTACTTACGCTTGATGCCGCACTCCCTTCGGATATGGAGTCACTTTGCAAACTTGTAAAAGGAGCGAAAACGTGAATTTCAGCAAAGAAAAGCTAACAAAAGCGCTGAAAAGATACTGCCCAACACCGGCGCTCATATTGTTCGCGCTTGCCCTGACGGCAGTAATCGTCCATATAACAAGCGAACTGTCAGCGCCGTTTTCCGACTTTTTTAACCGCTATA
Organism: Clostridia bacterium; assembly: GCA_017407885.1. The sequence continues at coordinate 3,226 of JAFQVU010000070.1, read as the reverse complement.
TAAGCTCGATCATCCGCGGTATTCCGGCAGTTGTCACAAGTATTCTGCCGTTCTCCCTTGCGGAAACGCTGATACTGTTTATTCCGGTGCTGTTTATCTCTATAATGGCGATCTGCGTCAAGGTTGTAAATCAAAGCATCACGCGAGGAATACGGTATATAGTCGGACTTTCGTCCCTGCTTTCGCTTCTCTATACGCTGTTTGTCTTTACAACGGCGGTTGCCTATAACGGCACGTCGCTTGCGTACAAGCTCGGTCTTGAAGAAACCACTGTAAGCGTTGAAGAGCTTCGCGAAACAGCCGAATACCTTATCGAAAAAATGAACACAGAGCTCGACGAGATTGACTTCTCCTACGGAAAAAGCTCGTCCATGCCGTATTCGGTAAGCGAGATGAATGACCGTCTAATGGATGCATACGACAAAGCGTGCGAAAAATACAAATTCATTCCGCGTCTGAAATCGCGTATCAAGCAGGTGGCGCTCTCCGAGCTTATGACTTATACCCACATTTCGGGACTGTACAGCTACTACACGGGCGAGGCAAATCTTAATATAAATTTCCCCGATTACAATCTGCCGTTCACCGCGGCGCATGAGCTTGCTCATCAGCGCGGGATAATGCCCGAGAACGAGGCAAATTTTGTCGCATTCCTCGTCTGCATCCAATCGGATGACCCATATATCCGCTACAGCGGTTACATGAATATGTACGAGTATTTCAATTCCGCTCTCTACTCTGCCGACTATGACACTTTCGCCGAGGTATATACGAGCCTTGATGCGCGTGTGCGCGGCGAGATGTCTGCATACAATGAATTTTTTGAAAAATACCGCGACAATACCGCAGCCGACGTAAGCTCAGCGCTCAACGACACATATCTCAAATCGCAGGGGGTCTCCGAGGGCGAGCACAGCTACGGAATGGTCGTTGACCTCGCAGTGGCGTATGTCGCCGAGATTAATAAATAAAGTGCAAAATAACGAAAGGAGTCCGCGTGTGAAACCGAGAATAGTTAAGCTCTTATCGGCAATTCTCTGTATTGCCTTAATGTGTACAATAGTCGTAATCACCCCGACAGCACTTCACGGAGCTGACACAAAGCCGGTACTGTTTTACAATGACCGCGCGTGGACGCTCAGCCGACTGCCCGCCGAGCTGGTACACAGTATTTATTATGTTCCGATATCCTTTTTGGTTCAGCTTCCCGACGTGCAGGTGCGCGTAAATGATGCCCTGCAGACGTTCATAATCACTTACGGCGACAAATATCTCTCTTTCGACATCACCACCGATTTCGCCGTGAATCAGGACAAGGAACGCATGTATTTAAAAACCGCTGAATATCACAGCGAACGGTATGTGCCCGTACGAACAGTCTGCGCGTATCTCGGACTCGGCTATGCGCAGATAACCAATCCGCTGACTGATACGGTTGCACTGCGCGTTACCGACGGGAATCAGGAGTACGGATTTAATGAGCTTGTCAAGATGAAATATCCCTCGCTCTTTCCCGACTCGCTCACAACAGAGACGACACAGGCGGTGACAACGGCGCCGCCCCAAACAACGCCGCCGGATACATCCGACCCCAAACCGGTCTTGTCCGAGCGCACAATTTATATCACGATTGAGAATTCCCCCGGAGATTATACCAAAGCTATTTTAAAGGTACTCCGTGATTACAAGGTAAAAGCAACATTTTTCGTGGTGGGTGACGAAATAGCCGATAACGCCGCGCTTCTGTCCGAGATTGCCGCAGGAGGGCATGAGATCGCGCTTCACACGATGAACCACGATTCCACCGTGCTCACGGATGCCGATGCTATTATTTCTGACATCGAAGCGCAAAACGAGCTTTTATATAAACTCATCAAGCAAAAATCTCATATATGGCGTGCCCCTGACGGCTCGGACAAGCTGCCGGCCCTTACAAGTGCCGTCCGATCACAGCTTTTTGATATGGGCTACATTGTGTGGGACGCAAATATTAACGTCCCCACCAACCTGCGAAGTGCCCAAGCTGCCGCGAATGTCGCCATAAACGGCATATGGAATAATGAAACGGCAATACTCCGCTTTGAGGAGAATTGGTATACTGCCGCCGCACTGCGTTTGGTGCTTGATTTTATAAATGACAACCGCAATTCCTGCGATATACGTACTATATCGCCCGCATTTGATGAATATTCCCTTGTTTCATACGACTAAGCCAATACAAAACGGAGGTTTACAAAGATGCCCGATACCGAAAACAAAAAGCGCATCCTCGTGGTCGAGGATGAAAGCAAGATCGCCGTTACCGTAATATACAATCTTCAGCGCGCGGGATATGTCTGCGAGCTCGCATGTGACGGCGAAGAGGGCCTTAAAAAGGCGCTCACCGGCAATTTCGATCTCATTCTTCTTGACATCATGCTTCCAAAGATGAACGGCTTCGATGTCTGCCGTCACATCCGCGAGAAGCTTGCCACCCCGATAATCTTCGCGACCGCAAAAGCGGAGGAGATCGACAAGATAATGGGGCTTGACCTCGGTGCAGATGATTACGTTACAAAGCCGTTTTCACTTAACGAGCTAATGGCACGCATCAAGGCTAACATCCGCCGCTCACGCAGTGAAATTGTCACTGCCGCCGCAGAATCAGCCCCCTCGACCATCACCGTGCGCGGTCTCGTTATAGATCCCTCGAAGTATCAGGTCACCCGTGACGGAGAGCCCATCGAGCTTACCAAGAAGGAATATGAGCTTCTGTCGTTTATGGCGAAGAATCAGGGGACTGTTTATTCACGCGAGCAGCTGCTTTCCGAGGTTTGGGGATACGACGGATTTTATGGGGACACATCCAGCGTCGATGTAACTGTCAGCCGTCTGCGCTCAAAGCTTGAGGTCGATGCAGGTAAGCCCGAGTACCTGTTCACCAAGCGCGGCATGGGGTACTATATAAAATAAGCTATGTATAACAGTCTTTATTTTAAAATCATTCTTATTCTCGTTATCTTCATGATAACGGTCATGTGCGTTATCGGGACAGTCCTCATAAACAATGTAAACGGCTTTTATATGGACGAATTTGTAGGTCAGATGGAAAAGAATCTCTCCATGACCTCGCCGCTGACGGCGGAGCTTTCAAATGCGCTATTGGAGGAGGATTTTTCCTCGGCGCAGTTAAAGATACTAAACACCTACCGAGGCGTGCTCGGCATTGACGATTACCGCAATTTCT
>JAFQVU010000069.1 GCA_017407885.1 Clostridia bacterium | reverse complement strand
TATCAGAAAGCAGCAAAGCGCAATCTCGAATGAGACTGCGCTTTCTTGCTTGAATTAAACACTCCAGCCGTAAAGCATGTATCCGGAATCATATGTACATTCAGCCGATTCAAATCTGTATTTGTAAATTTCATGCCCCGTTTCGACAAGCGTATATTCATCAATTCTGCCTATTACCGATCTCATAGGATCTGCAAAATACGTAGCTTTGATTTTATGTATACCGTTCGACGATGTAATTGTTTCAACCTCACAAAGGCTTGTTGCAAGCCCGTGACCGCCGTGCTGTTCAATTTCGGCGCGGGTCACATCTCCATCTTTCACTTGATAATCAAAACAAACGTCCATAAATCTAACAAAATCTTCATACTTCGGTTCTCTCTCCGACAAGCGCAGCGTGTGGAAATAATAATCAATAAGCGAGTGACTGATACCATTCGTATTCACATCGTGTGCGCCGCCATAGTGTGCTACAAATGTATAGAGCCATTCTTCCGCTTCGGTCATTTGATCTACGGTGTCCACTTCATCTGCACGAACTATATCTACGTTGACACCAATCCCGTCACTTATCGTCACAACATAATTTCCGGCAGGATATCTCTCAACATTACTTTCGCTTATTGTTATTTTCAAAATGAGCCGGTCAAGATACCGCGCTGTAGGATTTTCACGAATAAGCTCATATTCCGATATAACCATTCCCTCCCAATCAGAGAGAATTCCATCTTTAAGATACCAAATCCCCTCAAGGGCTTCAACATCATTTTCAACTATTGCTTTAGCTATCCTTATGATGTACGATTCCGAATACATATCGTCACTTATTCCAAGTCTCGCATAATCGGAAATATCGTAAATTCCTATCGGTTCATCTGAACCCGGATATACGGTGCTTTCAACATAGTATCCTCGGAAATCTCCGCGCTTATATGAAAGATTGAACTCTCCCTCTTCAAACAGCGTGTAATATCCATAAACCTTGATCTGCGCATCGGCTGTATTCGATGTGACGGTAAATACTATACGCAGCTCCTTATCCATATTCTCTATAAACTCATATGTTACCGATACATCTTGGAAATATTCCGTTCCCCGTCCGGTGGGATCGGCATCCGCGAGGATTGCTTCGATATCGACAAGTGGCGTTGTCTTGTTGATTCTAAAATCAACCATCCATGCGTTTTTTTCGTTATAGGCAACGGTGCAATCTTCATGTTCCATATTATAGAACTGCAAATCCTCTCCAAGCGCACTTATCATATCTTCCTGCGGACTTTTCACAACAGAGTCATAAAAGTCCGTCTCTCTTACAAATTCAAACGGTGTATCAAACCACCATGAACATGAAGTTGCGGTAAATGCTAAAACTACTATCATGCAGGCTGCGGTAATTTTTATAGGCTTCATAGCTAAACCTCCGATCTTTCTTTGATTATATGACGTAAAAACTGCCGCGTTTGTTTCCACAAACAAGGCAGTTAATATATTGTTTACATTTTGGCAACGTTATTTTGTGATTTATCTCTGGTTCTGATGATTCTGAGTACAATAAATGCCGAGGCAGAAAATATGACCGCGGAAAGTATGCCGGCTTTAAGCCCGAGATTGCTGTTCACGCGTTCAGAAACAAAGCCGATAAGTCCGGGACCGAGTGCACATCCAATATCTCCTGCAAATGCAAGCATTGCAAACATCGTAGTACCGCCCATCGGTATATGACGGCTGGCAACACTCAATGAGCCGGGCCAAAAGATGCCAACGAAAAGTCCTGCGAGTCCACATCCGATGAGAGATATAATAGGATGCGGTGCAAAAACGCAAAGAACATAACCTGCCAAAACGCCAACCGCGCATACGCTCATAAATTTCGTGAGATCAAGTTTTGCACCGCGTATTCCGTAAAATGTACGCGAAATCGCCATCATAAGTCCGAACATGCACGGTCCAAGCAGATCGCCGAGTGTTTTTGAAACTCCGAGTCCCGTCTCGGCAAAAAGCGATGACCACTGTGCAAGTCCCTGCTCCATTGCACCCGTGCATACCATAAGTATGAGGAAGAGCGGGAATCCTTTTAATTTGAAGAGTGCAAAAAACGAGCCTTGTTTTTCGATGTCGCCCTGCAGCTCTACAAGTGGGACAAAAAGGAAGAGCACTCCGTTAACTGCCGGTATCAGCGCCCACAAAATCGTAAGAATACGCCAATTTTCGACACCGACAAAAGAAAAGAAAAGTGTTGACAAGATTACAATTGCAATATGTCCCCAACAATAGAATGAATGAAGCAAGCTCATTGCCGCACTCTTCTCCCCAAACGGAAGAGCTTCGACTATAGGACTTGCAAGCACCTCGATAAATCCGCTTCCGAGCGCGCACAGCGTGGTCGCCAAAAGAAGACCGACAAACGGCGGCATTACCGAAGTAAATATGGCAAGTCCGGTAAGACCGAGAAATGATGCGCTGTGTGCAATCATCATACCTCGACGATAACCGATTCGGTAGGCGTAACGCACGCCAATCATATCAACTACCATCTGAACTATGAAGTTATATGATATAAGCAGTGTTATCTGGTCGAGTGAAACATTAAATTCTTTTGAGTATGTAACAAACAAAAGCGGGCTTAAATTATTTACAATCGACTGAATAATAAAGCATCCATAGCATGACAGCAATGTATGCTTATAGGTTAATTTCATTATATTTCTCCTTGAAAATTATGTAAACGCATACGCTACAGCGTATGCGCGAAATTCAAAATCTGTTCTCGTTCGGAATAATACTGTCGCCTTCTACACTTGTTATCGGAATATCCTTTATATTCATAAGTGACTCCGCCTCTTCATCTGTTTCGGGCTGTACCACTGCAATACCGGTACAATCAGTAGCAGAGGCGACGGAACCGTGAAGAAATGCATCCTCACAAGGATATTTTGATGGGAATTCCGCCGGATCCGGGAACGGGTATGCTCCTAAAAAATCACCCTCTGCAGAGCGCAGTACTTTCGCTTTGGGCGTTTGAGTGTTCTTAATATCTCTCATGGTCAAGCCTCTATCTGTTTCGCAAGAAATGCCGCCGCCGTGCCTATGAGTTTGCTTTCTACATCTCCCTCAACCGGCTCGGCATCGGGGATGTGAACTGAAGCGACGCATCCGATGAGATCGCCGTCGGCAATTATCGGCATGGCGCACGAAATCGCCGCACTTGAGGCATCGGATGTGATCTTTATAGGCTGTGAGCCTTCGAGATAGCGATAATTTCCGCGTCCCTCAATAATTTCCTCAAGCTCGGAAGAGAGCTTTTTGTCAAGATATTCTTTCTTTGAAAGTCCGGCACACGCGATAACCGCATCGCGGTCACAGATAACAACTGCCATTCCGGCAATTCGGTAAAGTGTCTCCGCATACTGTGCGGCAAAGGCGTTTAGTTCACCTATGGGGGAATATTTTTTAAAAATAACCTCGCCCTCGCGGTCGGTAAAAATTTCCAAGGGATCGCCTTCGCGGATGCGCATTGTGCGTCTTATTTCCTTGGGAATAACGACACGTCCGAGGTCGTCTATTCGTCTTACAATTCCTGTTGCTTTCATCTATATTATCTCCTTTATTAAAAACAAATGCTACGCTAATAGTATTTGTCGGGGGAGATAAATTATACAGCAGTAAGAAATTTTTATAAGAACTCTATTCGGCGCAAATATAATCCCTCGGGTGGTGCGGTCATACCGGCACGAGAGCGGTCGCATGAAGAAATAATATCGGGCATATCACCGGCATTAATCTTCCCTGTCGCCACCTCGATAAGTGTTCCGACGATTATACGCACCATGTTGTATAAAAATCCGTCTGCGGCAATTCTTATTCGAATAAGGTCGCCGTCTTCGATAATTTCAAGATATTTGACCGTTCGCACAGTATCCGCAACTGATGAGCCGGCAGACATGAATCCCGAAAAATCGTGCGTGCCGATAAATGCCTCTGAAGCTTTATTCATACGGCTAACAGCATCTGCGCAAAGAGATTTTGGGAAATGCCACGCTCTGTCAATAAGAAACGGATCGGCTATTCTGCTCGCATGAATGAGGTATTCATATTCCTTATATTTAACATCGTGCCGCACATGAAAATCATCGTCAACAATACACGCCGACAGTATAGCTATCCGCGAGTCGATCGATGCGTTTAACGCCATCGGAAGTTTATCGAGCGGAATATTTCTTTCGGTTTCAAATGTAGCAAAATACTGAAGCGCATGAACGCCTGCATCGGTGCGGGAACATCCCTTTATAGGATATCTCTCGCCGTATACCGCTTCTATTGCATCCTGAATTGCGGACTGAACGGTACACTTGCCCGGCTGTACTTGATAGCCGGCAAAGCCGGTGCCGTTGTATTTTAGTTCAAGTAATATTTTCATAAGCTTACAGTGTTATCGCACTCGGAATGAGGTTTATTGATACAAGTCCGACAATAAAAATGATCATCACAGCAACAGCAGCAAAATCCAGTCCTGCAAGCTTCAGCTGTGTCATACGGGTACGTCCGTCACCGCCGCGGTAGCATCGGCACTCCATTGCGGTGGCAAGCTCATCCGCACGTCTGAACGCCGAGATAAACAGCGGTATAAGTATCGGAACAAGCGCCTTTGCACGCCGCATGAGACTTCCGGACTCAAAATCAGCCCCCCTTGCCTTCTGTGCGCACATAATTTTATCGGTCTCTTCAACGAGAGTAGGAATAAAGCGAAGCGCTATCGTCATCATCATCGAAAATTCGTGCACCGGCAGTTTAATTATACGAAGCGGTGAAAGGAGTCTTTCAAGCGCATCGGTAAGCATTATCGGTGAGGTGGTATAGGTAAG
>JAFQVU010000068.1 GCA_017407885.1 Clostridia bacterium | reverse complement strand
TTATACAACCCGTGCGGAGATGCCCTGCACATTGATCCGTCTTAATCTCGTTAAGGGACTCGGTCCTGTTCTCCAGATCGCTGAGGGTTGGACTGTAAGACTTCCCGATGAGGTTTCCGACAAGCTCATGGAGCGCACTAACCCGACATGGCCTTGCACATGGTTCGCACCTCGCTGCGACGGCAAGGAAGGTTCCGCGTTCAAGAGCGCTTACGAAGTAATGATGAACTGGGGCGCTAACCACGGTGCTATATCTTACGGTCACATCGGCGCAGACCTTATCACAATGTGCTCGATGCTCCGCATCCCCGTTTGTATGCACAATGTACCCGAGGAGCAGATCTACCGTCCTGCTGCTTGGAATGCATTCGGTATGGACAAGGAAGGTCAGGATTACAGAGCTTGCGCGGCATACGGTCCGCTTTACAAGTAATTTTATACCTATTAAAAGGGACGCTTTGCAAAAAGCGTCCCTTTTTGTGTGTGAAAACAGCACGCTCGACAAACTCAAATTTACAATTCATGAATATTTTCCGTGCCGCGATAATATAGATATGTCAGTAACTATCTCAAGGGAGGAATAATTATGCAAGACACATCGATCTATAAGGATATAGCCGAGAGATGCGCGAATACCTTTTACCTCGGTGTTATCGGCCCCGTGCGGACGGGAAAATCTACGTTTATTAAAAAATTCATGGAGTCGCTTGTTATACCGAATATCCGTGATGAGCACGAGAGGGAGCGCACGAGGGATGAGATGCCGCAGAGCGCCGCCGGTAAGACGGTCATGACCACTGAACCGAAGTTTATCCCCGATGAGGCGGTCGAGATCACGCTGTCTGACAACGCGGTGATGAAAGTTAAAATGGTAGACTGCGTGGGGTATATTGTACCCGAGGCGATCGGTCATATCGAGGACGGACACGCACGCATGGTACATACGCCGTGGCAGGCTGAACCCATGCCGTTCATAGCGGCGGCTGAGCTTGGCACGCGCAAGGTCATAAACGAGCACTCAACCGTCGGTATGCTTGTTACCACGGACGGCACTATTGGCGAGATCGCGCGAGAGAACTATGTTGAAGCCGAGGAGCGCGTGGTACGCGAGATGAAGCAGACCGGGAAGCCGTTTGCGATTATTCTCAATTCCGCAGTTCCGGAAAGCGAGGGTGCACTTCGTCTTGCGTACGAGCTTGAGGAAAAATATGGGGCGCCGGTCGCGCTCGTAAACTGTCTGCGCCTTGACAGCGACGATATCCGCCACATTCTTGAGCTTGTGCTGATGGAGTTCCCTGTATGTGAGGTTAAGGTTAAGCTTCCCGAATGGACGGCGGCGCTTGAGCCGACACATCATCTTCGTACTTCTATTAACGATTTTGTTATGGAACGCGCCGCGAGGGTCGAGCGTATAGGCGAGATATCCCGTGCCTTTGCCGATACCGGCGACAGCGACTGCATCAAGGGCGTGAAGGTTGACAAAATCGACCTTGGCAAGGGTACGGCGGAGTTATCTGTCGAGCTGTGTGACGGGCTTTATTACAAGACCATCAGCGAACTGTGCGGATTTGAGATAACAAGCGAGGAGCAGATGATAACGCTTCTTCGTGATCTTGCCCGAATGAAAGAAAAATATGACCGCGTGGCGCAGGCGCTTGAAGATGTCAACGAAAAGGGTTACGGTATAGTTATGCCGGAGATTGAGGATCTCCACCTTGAAGAGCCAGAGATAGTGAAGCAATCGGGCGGATACGGTGTCCGTCTGCGTGCATCCGCGCCGAGTATTCATATGATAAAGGCAGGCATCGAGACGGAGATAAGTCCTGTTGTGGGCACTGAACAGCAATCGGAGGAGCTTGTCAAGTATATGCTGAAGGAGTTCGAGGAGGATCCGAAGAAGATCTGGGAGTCGAACATGTTCGGAAAGACTCTGCATCAGCTTGTCAACGAAGGACTCCACAGCAAACTCGGACATATGCCCGAAGAAGCGCGCGCCAAGTTGTCGGAGACGCTTGGACGCATCATCAACGAAGGCAGCGGCGGTCTTATTTGCATTATTTTATAACACGTATATTAAAAAGGGGCTGTCTCAAATTGCGGACAGCTCCTTTAACTTGTGTTTTGGGGGGCATAAAATGATTTGTAAAGGCTTTGTGTAAAACATGATATTTTGCAAACAAGCCGCATGTCAGTAAGTTGTTAAGCGCAGTTCTGAAAATTTTATCATATTATAACTTTTGGCTTATAACTTTTTGCCTTGACAAATCGGGAGAATTAATTTATAATTATAGAAAGAATTTTGTTGACAAATTCCGAGGGGGAGGGGACTATTGATGGAAAATGGAAAGCGCTTTTGGGGTTTGCATTTTGACTTCCATGCCCAAAACTATGACGAGATCGGTATAAGAACCGAGGCAGAGGATATAGAGAGGTATATCCTTGCCGCAAAGCCGGATTTTATACAGTGTGACAGTAAAGGGCACGAGGGAAACAGCAGTTATCCTACAGAGGTTGGTAAGCAAGCGGATCTTATCAAATCTGATAATCTTCGTGTTTGGCGAGAAGTGACGAAGAAACATAATGTGCCGCTTTATGTGCATTATTCCGGTGTATGGGATAAAGAGTATGTAAAGGCACATCCCACGGAGGGACAGAAAAACAAGAGCGGCGAGCTCACCGGAAGAATATCATTGTTTGGCTCATATCTTGATGATTGCATGCTTCCACAGCTCAAAGAATTCGTGGATGATTACGCCATTGACGGCGCATGGATAGACGGCGACTGCTGGGCGGTCGAACGTGATTATTCCGAGCGTGCCATGGCTGTTCTTCCTAAAGATATTACTCCTATTGAGCATAATCTTGCTATGCGCAAAGCGTTTTTTGAATATGTTTTAAAATACGTTGACGCAATACATAAGCATGCGCCCAAGTTCAAGATTACAAGCAACTGGCTCTATACATCAACTACTCCCGACAAACCTGAAATTGGTGTGGATTTTCTTTCGGGTGATCTTAATGATCAGGATAGTGTTCACGATGTTCGGTTTGCGTCGCGGTGTACCGCTCTTCGCGGAAAACCGTGGGATTTGATGGCGTGGGGGTTTGAATGGTCGCATCATACTGATAAGTCTGCTGTGCAGCTTATGCAAGAAGCAGCAGGAACGCTCGTGCTCGGAGGCGGTTTCCAGGTTTACATAACACAAAACAGGGATGGCAGTGCGCGCCGTGCAAATATAGACCGCATTGCTAAGGTGGCTGAGTTTGTACGCAAAAGAGAGATGCTTTTTGGAAAAGAACCGATCGCGCAGGCAGGAATACTCTTCTCCGAATA
>JAFQVU010000067.1 GCA_017407885.1 Clostridia bacterium | reverse complement strand
GAGAAAAACGGAGAAAAAATCTGTGTAATCGCTGTCTGCGAGCGCGAATATTCATACGCACTCGAGGATCGTATGGGATCACGTCCGTTTGACGAATTCGACACTATTGAAGACATCCGTGAAGCAAAAAATACCGCAGACCGCGTTGTTGTAGCGTATCATGGCGGAAAGGAGCTTTGCGAGTATCCTTCCCCACGTCTTATGCGTGTCTGCCGCGCTATGGCAAGAGCCGGCGCTGACCTTATACTCACCCAGCACAGCCATTGCATAGGTACATACGAAAAGTATAACGGCTCGCACATCCTCTACGGTCAGGGAAATTTCAACTTTGTAAACTTATATGACCTTGAAATGTGGAAGACCGGTCTTGCGGTAAAATATGATACCACTGCAAATGAAGTGGAATTTGTGCCGATCCGCGTAAATGATGGCGGCATCCGCCTTGCTGTTGGTGAAGATAAAGACGAAATACTCCGTGCATTTGCAGAGCGCAGCAAAACAATTGCAAACGGCAAATGGCGCGAGGGATGGCATAAATTCTGTGTTGATAACAGCGAGCTTTACATAGGCCGTATAAAAGCCGCATGTGTAGACGGAGCGAGTGAGCGTGACAATGCAATGTTTGCTCACAACCTTGATTGCGAGGCGCACACTGATGTTTGGCGTGAGTTGTTCCCGACATACAATCAAACAAACGAAAAAGATTAAGTATAGTATCTACAGTCAAAACGCAACAACCATAAATAATACTTTATAAATAAACAAGCAGTCTGCGAAGTAATGCAGACTGCTTGTTCATTTAATTTAATTAGTGGCAATTTCCGCCTGCGCAGTCGGACTTCTTAACAAACGACTCGCAGTCAACACACTGACATACAGTAGGATTTGCTTCGTGAGTTGCAATGCGTACTGTGTTGAGTGTGCAATAGTTTTCGTTCTGGCAGTGATATTCGCACTGCTTAACGGAACATTCGATGGAATGGTTGGGAGTCTTGTTTTCCATTTCGAGGTACCTTCTTTTCATAATATTCAAGCCGCCGTTTGTCGGCTTCGATATTATTCTGTACCGATTGTGTCTGATTTAATCAGGTATTATTTGGAAGATTTGATAAAATATATTTTTTACGAAGAAGTTCAGCCGTGCCATCCATTGCACTGCGGCAATGTGCAATCGGCTCAACAATTACAATCGGCATCTTATCAGCGCCAAGAGTCTGCAAGCTTGTCGTCACCCTATCCGAAATTTCCGCACACGCTTTTTCCGATTCGCATGAAATATGTATAAGTCCCGGATCAAGTGCCAGACAAAGCGAAGTGATTTTTTCGCAAAGCATCTCACGCGATGAAAAAAGCCGCGAAAACTCCCCTGCTCCGCCGTGTGAACCGGTGAAAAGACTGTCATTATACATGAGCGCCCCGTCTGCACTTCCGTCTGCCTTCAGTCTAATAAATGCCGCCATTCCATTATATTTAAAGCGTTTAGCGTTGGCAACGGCATATGCGCGGTTGGATGTAACAACGAGCTCCGGCGCAATACCGATCAGATCGAAGACACCATCTGTATACTTTGTCTTATCCGTGTCCGCTATTACGCATCCGATTCCCATAAGCTCCCCGCCGAGTATTTGGGAAAAACGTGTAAGCCCCTGCACTGTCATATCGGTAAGCTCGGTGGATGAATATTCATCGCACAGTGAAAGCGTGATATCATAAAGTCCGGCATGCGGCGTATCGGTCAAGTCAAATATCAGCATACCGTTTGATTTCACGATACGGCACATTCCTGATTTGCGACCGACCGTACCGCTTGTATTCTTATGCTGGGTAATTATTCCGCACGAGTCGAGCAGTTCAACCGCTTTTCCGACAGTAACCTGACTGAAGCCGGTCATATCCGATATGCGTGCTCGGCTTGCCTCACCAAGCTGTGCAATTGCCTCGAAAACCGCCATAACGCTTGTATTGTGACTCTGCATCTAATCACCCCTTTCATTTACAGAAATGTGTTATTATGATTATACATGAATTTTTGTTTTTTGTCAATATACGCTCGCAAGATGTATCTTTTTCATGAGAAAGACGGAAAAGTAAATAATTTGAAAAATTTGCTTTCCCCACTTGAAAAACATCAGTTAATGGTATATAATGAAAAATGTAAGTTATATTATAATAACCTTGCGATATGCTCGCAGTCAGAATAAATTTCGGAGGTTGTATCAATGTTTGATAAGATTGTTGAAATAATTGCAGAACAGCTCGGCTGTGATGCGGACTTGATAGGCGAGGATTCCGCTATTTTGGAAGAGCTTGGCGCCGATTCGCTTGACATTGTCGAGATACTTATGGCAGTTGAAGAAAATTACGAGGTTTCCATACCTGATGAGGAAATGCCGAATTTGCGTACGGTAAAAGATATAATGTTGTATCTTGAAGCAAATATGTAATCAAAAAACTATCTCACAGCCGAGAGAGTTCTCTCGGCTGTGTCTTTATGAGGTATAAGTTTGAAAGATAAATCTTTCAAACTACCTTTTGTAGCAACAACTTGTAAACCAAGTTGTTGCTGTTACAATCGCTTAATAAGCGATGTTTTGCTGCGCAAATCACGTCCCAAGAAGGACAGAAAGGAAGCTTTCGCGGAGCGAAAGCTATGGTCATAAAAATGAAAAATATAAAGGATTTTATAAAACCCGAACGTCCGGTACGAATTATACAGTTCGGAGAGGGCGGATTCCTACGCGGTTTTGCCGATTGGATGATTCAGAAACTAAACGATACGGGTGCATTTTGCGGCAGTGTTGCCGTCGTACAGCCGATACGAGGGGGAATGTGCGACTGCCTTTCCGAGCAGAATTGCATGTACACACATATTATTCGTTCGGCAGAAGGGGTTGAGAATACTGTTATAGATGTCATTTCCCACTGCGTAAAGCCGTATGAGGATTTCGATGCCTATCTATCTCTTGCCGAAAATCCTGATGCGAGATTCATTATTTCAAATACAACCGAAGCAGGAATTGAATTCCGCGAAGATGATAAGATAACAGACACTCCTCCCGAAAGCTTTCCCGCGAAACTGACACTACTCTTAAAGCGACGTTTTGATCTCGGTCTTCCGGGGTTCATACTTCTTCCATGCGAGCTTATTGACCGGAACGGAGATAATCTGAAGCGATTTGTCCTTCAGTATGCCGAGCTTTGGGATCTCGGAAATGACTTTTGCCGTTGGGTTACGGGGGAAAATATATTCTGCAATACGCTCGTTGACAGAATAAACACCGGATATCCCAAGGGGGAAGATATTGCCCTCGGATATGAGGACAATATGTTAAACACGTCGGAGACATTTCACTTATGGGTTATTGAAACAGAATACGATCTTGAACGTGAGCTTCCGTTTAACAAAGTGGGACTCAATGTTATCGTGACTCCGGATGCGCTTGAGCGCTACCGTACTCGCAAGGTACGCATACTTAACGGCGCGCATACCTCTATGATTCCGTATGCTATGCTGCGCGGACTTGAAACAGTTAAGGATTGTCTTGACGATGAGGTAATGAACAAACATCTTCGTGACTGTCTTGACGAGATAAAGGCATCTCTCGACATGTCCGAAGATGAGAAGAATTCTTATGCGGATGCGGTGCTCGCCAGATTTGCAAATCCTTATATACGCCACCTCTGCGCTTCGATATCCCTAAATTCGATAAGCAAATTCCGTGTGCGTGTGCTACCGTCTATCCTTGACTACCGCGAGAAATTCGGGCATGCACCAAAGCATCTTCTCTTTTCATTCGGTATGCTGCTTCGCTTCTACCGTCTTGGCACACCGAACGATGATGTAAGGATTATCACTTACATAAAGGAGCATACAACTGCAGAGGTGCTTGCTGACAAGACACTGTGGGGAGCGGATCTTTCAGAATTTGCATCGGAGGTGGACGAATATGCGAATACATCCGTCTGATAATGTTGATGTGCGCAGTGACGGGCAGAAGTATGCTCTGTGCGATATAGCGGTCAACGAGAATGTAATAAAGTACGGTTTTTCAATCGGTCACGCAGTCAAGAATATTAAAAAGGGTGAGCGCGTGTCTGTACAAAATCTTACGTCTAATCTTTCGGGAGAAGGCGATTGGATATATGAACCGGCGGAGACTTCGCCTGTACATAAATTCGACGGCAACTTTAAAGGCTATCTGCGCAGTAACGGAGACGTTGGTATCCGTAATGAGCGTTGGGTTATACCGACAGTCGGATGCATTAACGATGTGGCAAAATCCCTTGCGGCAAGATGCGGCGCAAAGGCGCTTACCCACCCATACGGATGCTCACAGCTGGGAGGCGATCTTTTAACCACCCAAAATATACTGTGCGGACTCATACGCCACCCCAACGCAGGCGGCGTGCTTGTGCTTGGTCTTGGATGCGAGAATAATGGAATTTCACTTATGCGTGAGGTGCTCGGAGCGTATGACAAGGAACGTATTCGCTTCTTGAATGTTCAGGATTGTGAGGATGAGATTTCCGAAGGAATGCGTATTCTTGAAGAATTGAAGGAGCTAATGTCGAGGGATGTCAGAGTCAGTGTGCCGCTTTCAAAACTGCGCATTGGTGTAAAGTGCGGCGGAAGCGACGGATACAGCGGCATTACGGCAAATCCGCTTGTCGGACGTGCAATGGAACGTCACGCTTCTTTTGGCGGAACTGTGTTGATGACCGAAATTCCGGAAGCGTTCGGAGCTGAACAAATACTGCTTTCACACAGTAAAAATAATGAGGTGTTTGAGCATGCGGCAAAGATGATACGTGATTTCAGACGTTATTTTATCGCTAACGGCGAGGGAATCGCGGATAATCCGTCACCCGGCAATATTGAGGGTGGAATAACCACGCTTGAGGAAAAATCGCTTGGGTGTGTTCAAAAAGCCGGAAAACTACCGCTTTGCGGTGTGCTTGACTACGGGGTAGCTCCGGTCGAGGACGGCGGACTTTATCTTGTGAACGGTCCGGGTAATGATATGGTGGCTGTGACCAACCTTGCCGCGGCAGGGGCGCATATGATACTTTTCACCACGGGAAGAGGAACGCCGCTTTCATCAGCGATTCCTACACTGAAGATTTCAACAAATACACCGCTTGCCGAAAAAAAGCCGCACTGGATAGATTTTGATGCAGGGGCTCTTCTTAACGGGGCGGATATGTCCAAGATAAGCGAGGCGCTGTACTCGCTCTGCATTGAGGCAGCCGAGGGCAGAGAAGTGAAAGCCGAGGAAAACGGGTATTATGATATTGCAATTTTTAAAAACGGT
>JAFQVU010000066.1 GCA_017407885.1 Clostridia bacterium | reverse complement strand
GCCGTGTGTGATCTTCGACTGCGGAAGCTTACCGGGCATAGTATCAGCAACGGATACGCGAGGATCGGCACAGCCGGTCACACGCATCGCCTGATAAACATACGCACGTCCCGAAAGCGGGTCACGGATAGCGCCGCCAAGGCAGGTAGCCGCGCCGCCAAACGGCTCGATCTCGGTAGGATGGTTATGTGTCTCATTCTTAAACATGAGCAGCCAATCCTGCTCCTCGCCGTCAACCTCGACCTTTATCTTAATCGAGCAAGCGTTGATCTCCTCGGATTCGTCCATGTTCTTAAGCACGCCGCGCTTCTTTAAATACTTCGCCGCGATAGTGCCCATATCCATAAGGGTGATATTCTTCTTACGCTCACCGTAAACAAACTTGCGCTTTTCGAGATAATCGTTGTAGGTGTCCTCGATATACTTCTCGCCGATCTTAACCTCGTCGATAGCAGTAAGGAATGTGGTGTGACGGCAGTGGTCAGACCAATACGAGTCGATAAGACGCACCTCGGAGATCGTGGGATCACGCTTCTCCTCGTTCTTAAAGTAGCTCTGGCAGAACTTCACATCGTCAAGGTCCATCGCAAGCGCATACTTCTTAAGGAACGCTTTAAGCTCGTCCTCACCGTAAGAGATGAATCCGTCGATTGTCTCAACAGTGGTAGGAATGTCGAAAGTCTCTGCAAGTGTTGCAGGCTTGTCGAGCGATGCCTCGCGGCTCTCCACGGGGTTGATAACATATGCCTTGATCTTAGCAATCTCCTCTTCGGTCATGTCGCCGGAAAGAATATACACTCTCGCGGTACGCACTGCAGGTCTGTCCTCATATGTAATAAGCTGTACACACTGTGCGCAGGAATCGGCACGCTGGTCAAACTGACCGGGCAGATATTCAACCGCGAATACACGGTCACCTGCATCGGTTGTCAGCTCATCAAATATAATATCGCTCTGCGGCTCGGAGAAAATTGTATTCTTTGCTTTTGCGAATATCTCCTCGGAGATACCCTCGATGTCGTAGCGATTGAGTACACGCAAAGAGGCAAGCGAGGTAATCATAAGATTTTCGCGGATGTCCGCAAAAAGCGATCTCGCTTCAACTGCATGTGCAGGCTGTTTTTCAACAAATATTCTGTAAACCATGTTCCGACTCCTTTATTTTATTTGTTATTGTTGTAATTATATGTGCGGTGAATTTGAGTTTTGTTGGGAAAGGTTACTTTTTGCCGTAGAAGAAGATTAATATGGTTAAATGAGCGATGAGCATTCGCGGTTGTTGGAATACCGAGCGAAGGCGGAGGAGCCGGAGCGAGGCGGGCCGCGCCTTGCGAGAGCGTAATCCTCGAAGCTTTAACTGAACACTCTATGAGCGAATGCGTCGTATAAAGTTCTTTGCGGAGCTTTCTTTCAATAAAGCGACCGCTTCTCCCCGACAAACAGAACTCTACTTTAAACAATAAACCCCGTAAACACAGTGCCGTCAAAGCCATTGAGTTTAACTGTTCTTACCTCATTGTGAAGATCATCGTTCGTTATAACCGCGACTTCCAAAAATTCGGGGGTATGTCCAATGGCTCTGCCGTCTTCGCACATCTCAAACAAAACTTCTTTTTGCTGTCCGATGTACCCTTCCGCCATTGCGTATATACATTCACGCTGTACAGCATCAAGTCGACCAAGACGTGCAGATTTTACATCATCCGGAACCTGACCGCCCATTTCAGCGGCAACTGTGCCGGTGCGTTTTGAATACGGGAAAATATGAAGATGCGTGAATCCCACTCGGCGAATGAATGCGGCAGTTTCTTTAAATTCCGCATCGGTTTCCGTCGGGAATCCGACAATGAAATCCGAGGCAAATGTAACCTCGGGAATCTTTTCGCGCAGATCTTTAATTGATGCCTCGACCATTGCGACATTGTACTTGCGTTTCATCTCATGGAGCACTCTATCGCACGCCGCCTGCATTGATATATGAAAATGGGGCGCGAAATGCTTTAATTTTGAAATGCGCTCAACAAATTCGGGTTTAAGTATCGACGGATCGAGCGATCCAAGTCTGATACGCTCAATGCCGCGCAGTTCGTCCACCTCTTCAAGCAGGTCGATAAGACGGTAACCATCCTCGAAATCCTTACCATAAGATGCGGTCTCGATACCCGTTAAAACTACCTCACGGTATCCGCCGGCAATAAGTCCGCGAACCTCGGAAAGAACATCCTCTGGATCCTTTGAGCGGACCTTGCCGCGCGCGCTGGGCACGATGCAGTATGTACAGTGATTATCACATCCGTCCTCGATCTTCACATAAGCGCGGGTACGCTCCGACGAATGGATGGTCATCGGCTCAAACGGTGCGTCATCTATATCATCCACCATAATGGCGGCGGCATGATTCTTTTCGCCCGATGCAATAAGACCGAGCGCCGCATCAACAAGCCGTGTTTTGTTTGAGTTTCCGCATATAAAATCAACGCCGTCAATACCTGAGGTTTTCCCGGGATTAAGCTGTGAATAGCATCCCGTAACAAGCACATATGCCTCGGGGTTGTGACGTGCCGCTCGGCGGATCATCTGACGTGTTTTTCGGTCACTTTCAGCAGTGACGGTACAAGAGTTTATTATATAAACACCGCATTTCTCGGAAAATTTTCCGATAATGAAGCCATGCTTTTCAAATTCCTCGGCAATTGCCGTACTTTCGTATTGGTTTACCTTGCAGCCGAGAGTCATAATACCGACTCGGCGCGAAATTTTGCTGTCTATTTTAAACACCTCGGGATCATAGAAAAATTGCGATAATACTACATATATACAGTATCATATATATTGTAACATTTTTTGAGGTTTTAGTAAATATCCAATATGCCGAAGTTTATGTCGAACTTTCAAAATATAGTGACAATTTTGAACAACCTACACAATTATCCCATTCGGATTTAGTGATACTATCAAAACAAAATCATCTGCTCTTCCACGTGGAAGGTGCAAGAAGCATTATCATCGGGAATATTTCAAGTCTTCCGGCTAACATATCAAACGAGAGAAGCAGTTTTGCAAATCCCGTGAAGCCGGAGAAATTGCCGGAAGGACCGACATTACCAAGTCCGGGACCAATATTATTTATCGTAGCTGCCACTGCGGTAAAGCCTGTTACAAGGTCACATTCTTCCGTAATAGCAAGAACGAAGAACGAAACAACGAACAGCATAGTATAAACTATAAAAAATGCCGTTGCACTTCGTATAACGTCACGTTCCGCCGCCTTACCCTCCATTTTAATTGAAACAACCGCACGGGGATGAAGCATATATTTTATCTCACGAAGTCCGGTTTTGATAAGCAGTATTATACGGCTTACCTTTATACCGCCTCCGGTCGAACCTGCGCATGCTCCGCAGAACATAAGCAAAATCAGCACGGTTTTAGAAAGGACGGGCCATGTATCGAAATCGTACGTCGCGAATCCTGTAGTCGTAATTATTGACGACACTTGGAAAAATGCATATCGAATAGACTCTCCGACGTTTTCATAAATGCGGAAAACATCGAAAGCAATAATCGCTGTTGAGGCTGTGATTATCGCAAGATACCAACGAAGCTCTTCACTTTTGAGTGCCTGCAATCCGTGTCCGATTATGATAAAATAATATAAATTAAAGTTTATGCCGAACAGCAGCATAAAAATGCCGATAACGTAGTCAACATAAACGCTGTCATATGCGGCAATGCTGGCATTTCTGATGCCGAAGCCACCGGTGCCGGCAGTTGCGAACGAATTAAGCAGACTGTCAAAAAGCGGCATACCCCCGAACAGAAGAAATACTACCTGAACGGCGGTCATGACAATGTAAATTCCGTACATGATACGCGCGGTACGGCTTATTTTCGAGACTAACTTACCGACCTTCGGTCCCGGCACCTCGGCACGCATAACGTGCATTAATTTAACCGAACGGGTATCAGCCTGCGGAAGTATCGCCATCACAAACACAAGTACGCCCATACCGCCTATCCAATGGGTAAAGCTGCGCCAGAACAGTATGCCATGGTCAAGTGCTTCAACATCAGCAAGAATACTCGCACCGGTGGTGGTGAAACCGGACACCGTTTCAAAAAATGCGTCAATGAAAGAATCGGTATAGCCGCCGATTATAAACGGCAATGCTCCGATAAGCGACATAATTATCCACGAAAGTGCAACCGAAACAAAGCCCTCTTTAGCGAAAATAGCGGTATCCGCAGGTTTTGTTGCGGACATAAGCGTTCCGGCTGCAAGAGCATGCACAATCGGTATTAAAAATGCAAGCTGCATCCCCTCGCCGTATATAAGCGCGCAGATAAGCGCAGGAGTCATCAAAATGCCCTCCACGCGCACTATCTGTCCGACTATATACGCTATCATTCTGTAATTCATACGGATCCTCCGTGTGGTTGGTGGTTATTCAAGAATATCATCAAGGTCATGTACCGCCGCTTCACTTTTAGCAACAACAATGACCGTATCGCCTTTCTCCACGGTATCGTCACCGCGCGGATAGATGATGCGGTTGCCGCGAATTATGCATGCAAGCAGAATATTCTTCTTTATCTTCATTTTC
>JAFQVU010000065.1 GCA_017407885.1 Clostridia bacterium | reverse complement strand
TCTTTCCGCATGGCTTTCCGGTGTGTGGTTCGATGTGGCGCTTGTGGGCGGAGTGTTTGAGAAAATCGCCAATGTTCTGCCCTTCCTGCACGCAGCGGAATTGGAAAAAGAATTGTTTGCCGGAAATTTTAAGCTTGCCGCAAAGCTTCTCTCGCACTGCGCGCCATCCGGGAATGCGTCTGTTGTCAGCCCGCACAAGAGACGGCGCGCCGTTGACACGAGAGATTATTTCGACACCGCTGTAACCGGTGTCTTGACGGCGGTTCCAAAGATCAGGCGATGCCACGGCATGAGTAATGCGGTGACCAAGAGCGCCTTCCTCTTTGCATACATTTGCAAGCGCTTCACCAGCTTCGCTTAATGTGAGTCCCGATTTGCAATATTCACGTGTGACATATAGAGTTTCACAGCTGATTGCAAGTATTAGAAGTGCAAAACGGTCAAAACCGTAGTCGAAAGCCGCGAAGTAGCGAGCGCCTTTTATATCGCATGGCGCAATAACGTGATTTTCTCGCGAGAATTCAGGGAAGAATTGGCCCTCAAAAAGATCCCATTTTCCCTCGAGCCAAGCAGCTCGAAGCTGTTCGGGGAGACTCTCGAGACTGTGAACATAGTCGGGATCGCGTTCGGTGAGAACCTTGTTGTCCCATACCGATGCCCGAATGAATTTGTAATCTTCCGGACGCTCGCCCTCTCGAAAATCCCGATCAATAAAAAGTCTTTTAACCCATGCATGTCCGATTCCTCCGGGATTGCAGGTCAGATACATTCTGCGAGGAAATTTTCCGACTCCGCGGAGACATCCTTTTAGCGATGCGAATTGATATTCGCTAAGCTGTGTTGCTTCATCAATTGCGATTATATCGTATTCCTGACCTTGGTAGTGAGTCGTGTCGGAATCGTGGGCAAGATAGCCGAGATCAATGCGGCTTCCATTCTTAAACTTAAATACACGAGCCCCCGCCGCGTATGCAACGGATTTGCCTATCTCACGCAGTAACGGTTCAACATGATTGTCTGTAAGATCCTTGAGTGTTCGTCTGATAATAAGACAGTGAATTCCGGGATAACGCAGACATAGCAGAATCAGCTTGCGGCGAAGTGCCCAGCTTTTACCGCCGCCCCGAGCTCCGCCATAAGCGGTAAAGTGAGCGGTAGAACGAAAGAATTCCGCTTGTTTCTCGTTAGGTTTGCCGTGTAAATGCAACGCTGTTCCTCCCTTATATCCCGTCTGCAAGCATATCGTGGTCGCAAATTATTTCATCTTCAATCGGTGCTCCCCAGAAGCCGTACTGTCGTAAGTACATTCCCACAAGGGAAGCGGTTGCTCCCGAATTGAGGGCGGCATCCTCAAAATAAGCTCCTGCATTTTCATATTCGGTTGGATATTGCTTTTTCAGATTTAAAAATTCATTTACCGATATGCCTGCGAAACTGCAGAACCCCGCAACATTTGCGAATATCGGTTTTTTGGAATCGCAGTTTTTACATTCGTCGATGTACGCCTTTATTTTGGATATGAGTTTTTTGCCGGTCGCGATTTTTGCCATTGAAGCCATCCTTTCTCGCTTGTGCTGGGAGTAGTATAACAAAACTAAAACGCCGCCGCACTTCAAATGGTATCATAAGATAACAGCGTTTTAGATAAAAAATAGAGAAAAATATTTTCACAAACGCCTGATTCTTCACACAGAAGTCACAATTGTACTGTATAATAACAAAAAAGACGGATTTTCTCCGTCTGCAATTATTGAACCGTGAGGGATTTATATGAAAAATAGAATTATAGCGATTGTGCTTGCCGCGGTGTCGGTATTAT
>JAFQVU010000064.1 GCA_017407885.1 Clostridia bacterium | reverse complement strand
GTAAAAAGTTTATTAAACAGCTTCATCTTCTCACTTAACTTCGACTATAGTAACACCAAGATCGCCCTCGCCGTACTTTCCGTAGCGGTACGACACCACGCGCGGATCGGTCTTGAGATACTGCCAAAGTGCATTTTTGAGTGCGCCGGTTCCCTTGCCGTGAATAAGGCGCAGGATGTGTATTCCGGCAATATGTGCCTCATCAAAATACTTGTCAACCATAAACCATGCATCATCTCCGTTAAGTCCGCGAAGATCAATTTCATCCTTGAAATCGCGCGACACAACGACACGGTATTTATCAGCCGCCATCTGCTTTTTCTGCGAATCGGTAAATGTCACCTTCGCCTCGTCAATAAGCATGAGATTTGACACCTTCGTGCGCGTCTTTATGATGCCTGCCTGAACATTAACATTTCCGTCCTTGTCGGGCGCATCGAGAACGACACCTTTTTTGTTTATATTGATAAGCAATACATCGTCACCCTTTTTGAGCGGACGCGGAAGAACATAGTCCTCGACAACTTTCTCCATTACGGGGTTGATTTTGTCGTCACTCTCTTTAAGGTACTTTCTGATGTTGCGGCGCGACTCCTCAAGCGCGGATGCAAGATTAGCGCTCTCGCGTTCCTTCTTGGCTTTTTCAAGCTGTTCCATCACATAATTTGACGTAACCTTCGCGCTTTCGACTATAGATACCGCCTGCGCACGCGCTTTTTCAAGCTCACGTTCGGCACGCGCAAGTTCATCGGCAATTTTCTTTTCGTTTACCGCTTTGTACTCCTCAAACTCGCGGCGAAGCTTCTCAGCCTCGGCACGGTTTTTGTCCATTTCAATGCGGCTTGCTTCGAGTTTCTCAATAACATCCTCGAAATGCTTGTTTTCTTCGCTCACAAGCTCCTTCGCGCGGTCAACGATCGCATCCGAAAGTCCGAGCTTTGAGGAAATCGCAAACGCATTGGATTTACCCGGCGTACCGATAATAAGGCGATAGGTGGGTTTAAGCGTATTAACGTCAAACTCGCACGAGGCATTGACAAATCCCGGAGTTTCAAGCGCAAATGCCTTAAGCTCCGCATAGTGAGTCGTAGCCGCGCAAAGTGCACCGACAGAACGAACCTTTTCGAGTACCGCGATAGCAAGCGCCGCGCCCTCAACGGGGTCTGTACCCGCGCCAAGCTCGTCTATCAGCACGAGCGAGCGTTCGCCGACGTTCTCTGTTATGCCGACGATATTACCCTTATGCGACGAGAATGTGGAAAGCGACTGTTCGATCGACTGCTCATCACCGATATCGGCAAAAATGTCGTCAAATATGCATACCTCGGATGTGTCGGATGCAGGGATATGAAGTCCCGACTGCGCCATGAGCGCAAAGAGTCCGAGCGTCTTTATCGTAACCGTTTTACCGCCCGTATTGGGACCGGTTATAACAAGCGTTGACATGTCGCCGCCAAGTGTTACGGTAATCGGGACTACCTTTGCAGGATCAAGCAACGGATGGCGTGCGCGGATAAGATTCATCTTACGCTCGCCCGTGATACGCGCCGGAGTTCCGTCAAGCTTAAATGACAAATCACTTTTGGCAAATATAAATGCAAGCTTTGTGATATTACTGTAATTAAGCATTAACGCCTGCTCTATTGCACCGCAAGACGCTGAAAGCTCGGATAGTATACGCTCGATCTCGTTTGCTTCCTTGACCTGAAGAACGCGCAATTCGTTATTCGCTTCGACAACCGACAACGGCTCAATAAAAAGAGTTGCGCCAGAAGCCGAGGTATCGTGCACGAGACCGCGTACCTCATTTTTATGCTCCACCTTAACGGGGATAACGTAACGTCCGTTACGCATAGTAACTATATTTTCCTGCAGGAATTTGGAGTATGAACCGCTGATGAAGCCTTGCAGAGAATCCTTTATGCGGTTGTTCGCCGAACGCATCTTTCGGCGGATATCGGACAGTGCAGGGCTTGCCTCGTCGGCAACCATATCCTCTGATACTATCGCCGTATAAATGCGATCTTCGAGCTTTTTATCGGGTATGAGACGCTCGAACATCTCGTCAAGCGTAGTCACCTCACGGCGGTCAGTACGGCTGTATTCGAGCAGTGAACGCGACGTGCGGAGTATGTTGGCAAGGTCAAGAAGCTCGCGTTGGGAAAGCACCGCCCCCTTTGCGGCACGCTCTACCGTATCTCGAACATCCTTGACTCTGCCGAATGAGGGCATACCTTTTATCGCCTGCATCGACTTCGCCTCGGTAGTCTCGCGCTGCATACGTAGTATACGATCCGGATCGTTTTCCGGACGAAGCGCAAGTGCCAGCTCACGCGCACCGTCAGTAGGTGCACGTTCGGTGAGAATTGCAAGTATTTTATCATATTCGAGCGTTTTTATCGCTCTTTCGTAGTTTTTCAATTAAAACATCCTTTCGGGTGTGGTATTTGTTTGTTGGGGTGGTACTTCGAGCATTGGCACTTCTTGCAAGGCTTTGACTTGTCTACCGGTATCGCACTTGACGGCTATGCCGTCTCAAATTTGGTACATAAAGTTCCTTTTTACAGTAAACTCCATTAATATGGTTAAGTGAGCGGTGAGCATTCACGGTCGTTGGGATACCGAGCGTAGGCGAAGGAGCCGGAGCGAGGCGGGCCGCGCCTTGCGAGAGCGTAATCCTCGAAGCTTTAGCCGAACACTCTGTGAGCAAATGCGTTGTATAAAGTTCTTTGCGGAGCTTTCTTTCAAGAAAGCGACCGTATCCCCCATAATTATCTATAAATCAATTCGCCAGCATATCAAGCACCGCAAAGTGATGATCGACATGATTTTCGAGATACTTTTCGCACGCCGCAGAAAATTCCGGCAGAAGCTCGTCCGCGAGCGTGAATGAAAACAGCTTTGCCATATCCGCATAAAGCGCATGCTGCATCGCAAGCACCGATGCAGGAGCAAGGGGGATTATTATCTGCGTTGTGCGCATCTCGTCAACCTCGCGGTCATTTTCAATGTACACCGGCTTGAAGTTAGCTTCCGAGCAGGGACGGCAGAGCATTGTTCCTTCCATCACATTAAGATAGAGTTTCTCATCTTCGACACCGTGTCCGCAGCTCTGACAGCAGACAATATTCGGCGCAAAGCCTGCAAGCATAGCAAGACGCATCTCATAAACGCCCTTGATAAGCCGCAGATCCTTGTCCTTATAGTGAGTAAGCGCCCACAGCGTATTAAGCGCAAGCCGAAGTATCTCCGGCTCGGACTGCTCTTCACTCGTAACATATTCGGCGGTGTTGAGAATATACGTACCGACAGTCATTTTGTCGAAATCCTCGCAGAGATGAAAATAGTTTTCAATCAGCGAGGAGTCGTTAAGTGTGTATTTATCATTATGCTCATACAGCACAAATTCGCTGTAGCAGAATATCTGCGTTGTACCCGTATGCCGCCCGCGCAGTCTCACCGCGCCGCGCACGAGCACGGAAATGCGTCCGCGTTCTGCTGTAAGCACGTTTATATATTTCGCGTTGTCGCTTATCGGCGTTTCACGCAGAACGAGTCCCTTGACGGTATGAAGCATATCAGTCGTCCGTAAAGCCGAAGCTGTTTAAAAGTCCGGCATTATCGCGCCAATTTTCTTTAACCTTCACCCACAGATCAAGG
>JAFQVU010000063.1 GCA_017407885.1 Clostridia bacterium | reverse complement strand
CGCCGCAATGACACAGCGCCGCGAGGCAAGACTTAAAGGAAAGCTCCTCGCCCCCGAATACAAACCGCAAATACAGACAAAAACCGCGCGGTTTTTGTCGTATGAAAGCATCCCCGGCGATATAGGGGACACAGAGATAGTTTACCTGCCGCTTGAAAAATTCGCCCCCGAAATGCGTGAGCGCGTGAGTGGCGTTATCATACCGCCTGTTGTGTTCGACTCGCAGATAAGCGAGGTGGCGGACATGCTCCGCGCGGCAAAAGATGCGGGGATCGAGCACGTGCTCGTGTCAAACCTCGGTCATCTTGCGCTCGCGAGAGAGTCAGGGATGCTCATCCACGGCGACTTCCGTCTGAACATATTCAACGGATGGACAGCCGAAGTGCTGACGGGACTTGGTTTCGAGGATCTCATCGCCTCGCCCGAGCTTACTCTGCCCCAGCTTCGCGACCTTTCAATCACGCCGATAATTTACGGCAGAATACCGCTTATGACGCTCGAAAAGTGCGTGATACGCGACCTCTATTCCTGCGAGGAATGTGAGCGGTGCGGACTGCTGACGATGCGCGACCGCAAGGGCGCGGAGTTCCCATTGGTGCGCGCATACGAGCACCGAAATATCATGTACAACAGCGTGCCCGTTTTCATGCAGGACAAGGGCGAAGAGCTTATAAAGTACCGTCTGCGCGGCGGTCACTTCATCTTCACTGACGAGTCTCCCGAAACGGCATCGGCTCTGCTTTGTGGCAAGCACATCACACCGCCCAACGGTGGTATCAGGAGGATATCGAAATGAGTACTATCAACGTAAAAATAAAACTGCTCCGAGATGGCGTACAGATGCCCGAATACGCCACTGACGGCTCGGCGGCGATCGATCTGCGGTGTGCCGCGGCGGAGGATGTGACCATCGCCCCGGGCGAGCGCAGGCTAATTCCGACCGGCATTGCGATAGCACCTGAAACGAGCGGTGTAGTCGCAATACTCGCGGCACGAAGCGGACTATCGATAAAGCACGGCATCACCGCGACAAACGGCATCGGCGTCATTGACAGCGACTACCGCGGCGAGATTTCAGTCTCGCTTATCAATGTGTCGGACGTACCGTACACGATAGCGCGCGGCGAGCGCATGGCACAGCTCATGTTTATTCCCGTCCTGCACGCAAATCTTATCGCGGCAGACGAGCTTGATTCAACGGCGCGCGGTACCGGCGGATTTGGTTCGACCGGGAAAAAGTAGGATTGTTTGTATCGGAGAGACAAGTCGCTTTCTTGAAAGAAAGCGACGCAATGAGCACCAACACTCGAAGCATAACCCAAAAATCAAGGAGAAAAACAATGAGAAAAAACAGGCTATATAATACATTTTTAGTCCTTGTCGGCATCGTTGTCGGCACATTCGTCGGTAACATCTGCAAGGGTGTGGCGGCACTGTCATGGCTGGCGTTCGGCATCGACTTCGGCATGAACTCACCACTCGTACTCGACCTTGGCATACTTCAGCTCACCTTCGCGATAAGCATCGAGCTTACCCTTGCGGTGGTGCTGTTCATCATACTTTCACTTCTTGTCGGGAGGGCCCTTGCAAAATGATGCCTAAATTCATTTTGGCCTCAAATTCCCCACGCCGCCGAGAACTTCTTACCATGCTCGGCATGGATTTTGAGGTGATTGTCTCCGACTGCGACGAGGATGTTTGTGGAAATCCCACGCCCGATGAGTTGGTGCGTGAGCTGGCACTACGCAAAGCAAGCGCTGTTGCTGACACGCTCGCATCGGACGGAGATTTCATCGTAATCGGCGCGGATACCGTCGTTTCACACGGCGGTCGCATACTCGGCAAGCCACGTGACAGAGAGGATGCGCGCGAAACATTTCTCTCGCTCTCAAACAGCGAAAACTCGGTATTCACAGGCATTGCGCTCGTCGGCAGAATCGGCGGACGTGTGCACACTGTGACCGATTCAACCGAAACGCGA
This sequence comes from Clostridia bacterium, assembly GCA_017407885.1. The sequence continues at coordinate 1,268 of JAFQVU010000063.1, read as the reverse complement.
GTGGTATTCGGCAAGATAAGCGAGCGCGAAGCGCAGTTTTACGCGGACACAGGTGAGCCGCTCGACAAGGCAGGCTCGTATGCGGTGCAAGGACTCGGCGGATTCTTCGTCAAGGAGCTTCACGGCGACTACTACAACGTGGTCGGATTGCCCATAGCGAGACTGCGCGAGCTTATTGCGTGCGAATTCGGTATTGAGGCTTGTGAGTATATTGGGTGCCAATCGAAGTGATAAAAAACAAAAAAAGGAGATCACCATGGCTATAACATTAGGCGTAGATTTCGGAACACGCAATATCGAAATCTGCGATAAAGAAAGAGGAATAGTGCTTCGCGAACCGAATGTCGCGGCAGTCGATACCAAGGGCAACGTCATAGCCGTCGGTACCGAAGCGCTCCTCATTCGCGGACGCGCGCCGGGTACGGTTACTATCCGCCGTCCTATCGTTGACAACAATATAACCGATTTCAATCTCGCGGCGGAAATACTCGACCACTGTCTTGAAATCGCCGCACCGCGGGCTAAAAAGCATATCCTCGTGGCGGCAAAACAAGACTTCGGAAGCAGAAACCGTGAACTGCTCACACGTGCGCTCGGTGACTGCCGCACAGGCAAAATAACCCTCGTTGAATCAGCCGTCGCCGCATATCTCGGATGCGGTCTTACCGCAGACGAATCCGAACGTGAGACCAACGGCGGAACTATAATTTGTGACATCGGCGCAGGCTCGGTTGAGTCATCCTATATACGAGCAGGCGAGCTTATGCGCACCGAGTCCATCCCCGGCGGCACTGACAGCGCCGACGCCGCGATGATCGCGTACATACGAAGAAAATACGGTCTCGCCATAACCTCGGCAGATGCGCGCGAGGCAAAGCACCTGCTTTCCCTCATAAACCTGACCCCCGAGCCGATCAGCTTCTCAGGAATCGACGGCGCAACAGGCATGCCGCGCCGCATCACGGTTCCGGCAGAGGAACTGCTTAACAAATGCACGCCGTACATCGACGACGTTATCAACATAACAACCTCAATCTTAAAGAATCTGCCCCGTCAGCGAGGTGAAGAATCAGTCGCGGACCGCATAATTCTGGTCGGCGGCGGTGCGCTTACCGAGGGGATTGACGATCATCTTTCCGAGATATTCGGACGTGAGATCACCGTGGCGGATGAACCGCTTGATGCCACGGCTCGAGGTCTTATTTCCATGCTTTCCTGACGGTCTGCCGCATGAAAATATGCGGTTTTTACCTCTGTATGTGTGAATT
>JAFQVU010000062.1 GCA_017407885.1 Clostridia bacterium | reverse complement strand
ACACCGGTCTTGTCCTTGACAAGCTGTGTACGCTCGAACTCGGTCTTCTTCGCGCACTCTGTCTTATATGCTTCAAGCGCGTCGATATTGGTAATGCGGTCACGGTATTTTTCGATTATCGGATGCTCGGGTGCGATTACCATGAAGGTTACGCCGAACATTGTGTCGCAGCGTGTTGTGTAAATGCGCAGGCTGTCATCAGTGCCAGCAATAGCGAAGTTCGCAAATGCGCCCTCGGAGCGACCGATCCAGTTTTCCTGCTGGAGCTTGATGTTGGGAAGATAATCGACCTTGTCAAGTCCCTGCAGAAGCTTGTCCGCGTACTCGGTTATGCGCAGATACCATACGTCCTTCGACTTCTGAATAATATCGCTGTGGCAGATATCGCACTTACCGCCCTGCGAGTCCTCGTTAGAAAGAACGACTTTACAGCTGGGGCAGTAGTTTACAAGAGTGGTCGCGCGGAACACGAGTCCCTCGTCGAACATCTTGCGGAAGATCCACTGTGTCCACTTATAGTAATCCTCTTTGGTGGTATCGACAACGCGATCCCAGTCGAACGAGAATCCCACACGCTTAAGCTGCGAGGTGAATTTTGCGATGTTGTTATCAGTTACCTGGCGGGGGTGAATACCTGTCTTGATAGCATAGTTTTCGGTCGGGAGACCATATGCGTCAAAGCCTATCGGGAAAAGGACATTGTAGCCCTGCATTCTTCTCTTTCTGGAGACAACCTCAAGTCCCGAATATGCCTTAATGTGACCGACGTGCATGCCCGCACCGCTCGGATACGGGAACTCAACGAGTCCGTAAAACTTCGGCTTGGAATAGTCCTCGGCTGCCTTGAAAACGCCCTCGGCATCCCATCTGTCCTGCCATTTCTTTTCAATGGCACTGAAATCGTATTTCATTGATAAAACCTCTTTATATAAATATTATTTTTACTGTACCAAAATATCGCTTATGTCGATGACCTCTGCATCGCCCCAAAGCTTTTCAAGCTTGTAGAAATCACGGCTGTCACGGTTCATTACATGTACAATGACCGAACCGAAGTCAATCGCTATCCACTCGCCCTCGCGATAACCGTCCATGTGATGCGGAGTAACGCCGCACAGTCCGAGCTTGTACTCGGCCTCGCCGGCGAGCGCCTTGATGTTGGTGTTGGACGTACCGCCGCAGATGACAAAATAATCTGCAATAACGGTCTGATCAGCAACTCGAAGCAGCTTTATATCGCGTCCTTTTTTCATGTCAAGCACGTGCACAAGAGTTCTTGCGATCTCAAGCGGCTCGGCGTTTGTAAGATCCGGATGATTCTCCGGAGTTATGAGTTCGTTTTTAATATCCATACAAGTTTCCTTTCTATTACTTTGAAATGAGCGGGATATCAAGCTCGCCTGCATCTATTTTATCTGCGGTTTCAACACCGGTGCCGCTCGGCTCTGCAAAGTAGATCTGGGCAAATTCAGCATGATCCTCATCGGTAAATGCATGTGTTGCATCGAACAGCTCATCCGTGATATCCTTGTTGTACACGTTGAAATATTCATTCACCGCCGAAAGCGCATCCGCTCTGTGCATAATATAATACCATGCGCCAGTGCTTGATGAGCGTGCATCCTTACCGGGAAGCGTCATCATGGAGACCTTCTCCATATCTACCTTCAAAAGTTCCTTTGCGTATATGATTATATCAGCAAGAGAGATGTCAGTCGTAACATATTTAAGCACCTGCTCCGCAAGCGCCGGAATTGTCGATATCGTAAGATTGTTTTTTAGCTGTTTGAACAGCGCCGTCAGGAATATCTTCTGCGCGTTGACACGCCCGATATCACCCTGCACGTAGGCATCACGGAAGCGCACGAACATCTCCGCCTCGGCTCCGTCAAGCGTCTGCGGCCCTGCCTCAAGGTGGATATAAAGATCCTGGTCGGGATCCTCATAATCCATATCGTAAGGCACATCCATATAAACGCCGCCGATAACATTGATTATATTGCGGAATCCCTCTAAATTTACAATAGCATATCCGTCAATCTGAACGCACAGACTCTTTTCAAGCAGTTCAACCGTTCCCTGCATACCTGCCTTCATCATCTCGGTCCCCGAGAGAGAAGGATCACGTGTATACGCCGCGGCACGCATTGTTTTCATGATGGTGTTGACTCTGCCGCGCACGCTGTCGATCTCAATGTACGTATCGCGCGGTATCTGCAGTACGTTTAGCGTATAATCGCGCATATTGAAATTCACAAGCATTAAAACATCGGTGTTCCAAGCATCCTTGTCGCGTCCTGCAACTAGGAAGTTCACCACCTCGGTGTCGCGTTTGTAGACATCCTCGTTCGGATCATCGTTATTATTCAGCTTGTCGTCCGGTGGTGTAACGAGATCCACATTAAACGGCGGTGCATCGGTATCAAGGGACGGTCTGTAAACATCGAGAAAAATCGCCGCGCACGCTATCATGGCAAATATCAGCACCACACCGCAGATAAGCGTTATTTTAAGGGCAGGTGTGGTTTTTTTCTTTTTCGGTTGTCTTTTATTCGGTTTTGTATTCACCCATCGCACCTCGCCCTCTCGCATATAAAGTAGTTGCGCGCGGCAACCGTATCAGCATGTATCGGCAGCGATTCCGAAACAAGCTCGTTTATTGTAAAATCAAACGCAAGTATCATCGTGTCCCGAAGATGAGCAATACGTGATTTGTCGTCACTCGTCTTCTCGAGGCCGTCATAAAAGAATCTGCGACGTTCAACACATGATTCAAATGTGCGCGTATCCTCGATAAAATCCGCAAGAAAAAGGAGCTGTTCGCAAATGCTCATTCCGATTCGTCCCGTTGTATGCCAGCGTATCGGCGAGAGCACCTCATCGACTGCCCATTCGCTAAAATTACTGCGGATCACCGCGGCGGCTGTACGGGAATGAAATATTTTCGGAGTCATCGTCTCCTCGCGTGTATATATTATATCAGATATGATACATAATTGCAACTGTTTTTTAAGCGGATATTCTTTTGTTATATCATGAAGCAGTGCGGCAACACGCAGCGTAAATTCCGAATCGGGGGCATATATCTCCGCGAGATGTGCCACCTCACGCTCAACCGCATAGGTGTGATTCAGCCGCTTTTCGCTCATGTATTTGCGTATTCTCTGACGGATATCCGCAAGTGTAGTTTCCTGTGACTGTGTGATCATAACTTAAAATCACCTGTATAAATTATTTTCTTCTATATACCGTATAACCGAATCTGGCACAAACCCCGAAATATCGCTTCTCTCACTTAGTTTTTCACGAAGCTCGGTTGATGATATCACAAACGGCGGCTCGTTGATTTCATGACCTCTCGCGCCAAATTCTTCGCAAAGCTTTCTTCGCTGATTCTTTATTTTGTCGAAGTTTTCCACGTCATTCTCCCGGCGCATCAGCACAATATCGGCAAGTCTGAATATGTCCTCTGCTCGGAACCATCTCTCAAGCGTAAAAAACATATCCGTCCCGACAAGCATGAAAAGCTCACGCTCCGGCGCGGCAAAATGCTCGATTGTATAAACTGTATAGCTCTTGCCCGGCTGAGTCATCTCGTAGTCACACGCTTCTATTTTGCCGTCCCCTGCCCCATCAAAAGCGAGGCGCACCATCTCAAGCCGATCATGTGATGTAGCCCCCTCAATCGGAGCCTTGTGCGGTGGTATCGATGTCGGCACTACGAGCACCCTGTCAAGCGACATGGATTCAAGAAATGCACGTGCGGCATTGACATGACCGCAGTGTATGGGCGAGAATGTACCGCCGTATATGCCGAGACGTTCTTTCCGGGTACTCATTTTGCAAGCGAAAGATCTATCTTTTTGTGATCAACCGACTCGCGGTAAAGCACAAATCTTGTGCCGATCACCTGAACAACATCCGCGCCTACAGCCTCGGCGATCTCATCCGCCGCTTCTCTTGCGCTGTAGTCGCTGTTATCAAGCACGCGCAGCTTGATAAGCTCACGCGCTTCAAGGGCATTTGCAATCTGCTCGCACATCTTTTCCGATATGCCGCCCTTGCCCACCTGAAATATAGTATCGTAACTCTGCGCCATACCGCGAAGATAAGCGCGCTGTTTGCTGGTTAACATATTTATGACCATAGCTTTCGCTTAGCGAAAGCATCCTTTCCTGTCCTTTTGGGGCGTGGTTTGCGTAGCAAAACATCGCTTATTAAGCGATTGTAACAGCAACAACTTGGTTTACAAGTTGTTGCTACAAAAGGTAGTATGAAAGATTTATCTTTCATACTTTCTCCTTATGGTGTCAGAGCGTGAAATTGTCACGCCTGCTCGATATATTCCTTGAACTTCTTCACAAATTCGCGCATCGCCTTGCCGCGGTGACTGACCGCGTTCTTCTCATCGGCAGTAAGTGCGGCAAAGGTCTTGCCGAGCGGTGCATAGTAGAAAAGCGGATCATAACCAAAGCCGCCGTCACCGTCCTGCTCGTGCAGTATACTTCCCTCGCATACGCCCTCAACCTGAAAATCAGTGCCATCCGGGAATGCGCAGGTCACGACCGTTTTAAACCGAGCACTTCGTTTTTCGTCGGGTACATTATCAAGCGCCGCAAGAAGCTTTGCATTGTTTTTTTCGTCTGTCGCTCCCTCGCCGGAATAACGCGCCGAATAGACTCCGGGTGCACCGTCAAGTGCATCCACCTCAAGTCCCGAATCATCGGCGACACCGATGTATCCGAGGCGCGCGGGAACAGTTGCCTTAATGCGTGAATTTGCCGCGAAGGTGTCACCGTCCTCGACTATATCCTCATTGTATCCGATATCGTCAAGGGAGAGAACCTGCACTTTAGACGAAAGATCTGCAAGTAAAGTTTCAAGCTCGCGGATCTTTTTTTTATTTCTCGATGCGAGTACTATTTTATACATATTGTTTTCCCTCATCAGCTAAACAATGCATTAACGAAATCCTCTGCAGAGAATTCCTGCATATCGTCCATCTGCTCGCCAACGCCGATAAACTTAACCGGTATATCAAGCTCCTCTTTTATCGAGAAGACTATACCGCCCTTCGCCGTACCGTCGAGCTTGGTTAAAATGAGTCCGGTTATATTCGCCGCGTTCTTGAATTCCTTCGCCTGATTTACGGCGTTCTGTCCCGTCGTCGCATCAAGCACCAAAAGCGTTTCACGCGATGCACCGGGAAGCTCGCGCTCGATAACGCGGTTGATCTTCGCAAGCTCGTCCATCAGATTTTTCTTGTTGTGAAGTCTGCCTGCCGTATCAACTATGAGCACATCCGCACCGCGTTTTTTCGCCGCGCTGACCGCATCAAACACAACCGCCGCAGGGTCCGAGCCTTCGGTATGCTTGATAAGCTCCACCCCTACGCGTTCCGCCCACACTGCAAGCTGATCAATAGCGGCGGCACGGAAGGTGTCCGCCGCGGCAAGAACGACATTTTTACCGTTCTGCTTGAGTCTGTTTGCAATCTTTGCAATGGACGTGGTCTTGCCGACGCCGTTCACGCCGATGACAAGTATTACGCTCGGCGTTGTATCAAGTAAAAGCCCCTCGCCGTCGCCGATCATCTCCACAAGTATCTCCTGAAGCGCCTCTCGGCAAGCCTCAGGCTCGGTAATGCGCTCGTCCTTGATACGCTCGCGCAGACGCTCGATTATCGCCTCGCTTGAAGCCACACCGACATCCGCCATTATAAGAAGCTCTTCAAGCTCCTCAAGCATATCCTCGTCAACCCTCACGAAGCTTTTAAAGAGGTTGTCTACCTGCTTAAAAAGCGAGTTCTTGGTTTTTGAAAGTCCTTCTTTAAGTCGGTCAAAAAATCCCATAGGTTATATCCTTTCAGTGGTTGTCCGGTTACTTACCCTCACCGAGCTTCTCCTGCGCCTGATTGATATCAAGCGGCAGAATGGTCGAAATACCGCGTTCCTGCATGGTGACGCCATAAATACGGTCTGCCACTTCCATTGTACCGCGGCGGTGGGTAATAACGATGAACTGTGTACGGTTTGAATAACGGTGCAGGTAATCGGCAAAACGGAATACGTTTGCATCGTCGAGCGCCGCCTCGATCTCGTCAAAGATACAGAACGGAGTCGGATTAACACGCAGTATTGCGAAGATTATTGCAATAGCGACAAACGACTGCTCGCCGCCCGACAGAAGTGTCAGGCTCTTGATTATCTTTCCCGGGGGGGCAACACGTATTTCAATACCGCTCGTAAGTACGTTTTCGGGATCGGCCAGCGAAAGCTCCGCCGTACCGCCGCCGAACAGCTCGGCGAATACTATCTTGAAATTACGGTCGATCTCATTAAACGCCGTGACAAACGTCTCGCGCATCTCACACTCGAGCTTGACGATAATTTCAAGCAGATTGTCCTTCGATTTTTCGAGGTCTGCTATCTGCTCGGACATGAAATCATATCTTGTCTTAACGTCCGCATACTCGTCTATTGCATTGAGGTTTACACTTCCGAGAGCACGCAGCTTCGCGCGGTACTCGGTAAGCTCGGCAAGCACCGTACTGCGAGTCTCCTCGGTGACCGGAGGATACTGACATTCCACAGCACCCGTATAGGTAAGCTCGTACTCGTCCCAAAGACGCTCGGTATGCTTGTCACGCTCGGCAACAAGGTTGTTGTACTTATTCTCCGCAAGCGTATGATCGCGGAAGCAAAGCTCACGCTTACTTGTCTTTTCGCGAATCTGCGAACGGAGCTGATTTAATTTCTGCTCATATTCGAGATTCTTCGCCGAGGTTGCGGTACGCTCATTTTCAAGCGCTTCAACCGTTTTATCAAGCTCGGCAAGTTCAGCGCGCATATCTTCAAGCGACTGTGCCGCATTCTTATTCTGATCGGCAAGAGCACTCGCAAGCAGATCGTTCTGATCGGTCTCTGCGGCATTTTCCGAAAGGCGTGTACGTGCCTCTTCAAGCTCATGCTCGGCAAGCTCTACGTCTTTAAGTGCCTCTGCACGGCGAACGAGCAGTTCACTGCGCTCACGCTCACAGTCGTCTATCTCCTCTTCAAGCTCACCAAGTCTCGACGCACCCGAAAGGCGTTCCGCCGTAAGCTTTTCTGCTGATGCGGCGGTTTCATCGACCTCCGCTTTCAGCTTTGATATACCGTCAGCACGCTCTGCCGCATCGGTCTTTATCGCATCAAGGTCACGTTCAAGCGATTCACGCATATTGCGCTCGCCGCCAAGCTGGCTCTTGATGACTTCAAGCTGTGTATTTTCCGCTCCGATAAGCGAATTCAGCATCGCCGTCTGCGCGGAAATCGAGGATGCCTCCTTGGTCTTCGCGGCAATCGCATTGTCACACTTTGTCTGCTCGGACTTTATCTCATCGAGCTTCTTTGCAAGCTCCTCGGAATCGCGCTTCAGCTTTTCGGTCTCGGTACGTCTTGTGAGCATACCCGAATCACGCTTCGCCGAACCGCCCGTAAACGAACCGCCCGCGTTGATTATCTGTCCGTCAAGCGTGACCACACGCACCTTATATCCGGTCGCCTTCGCCATTGCCGCGCCGTTGTCGATATTATCGAAAATCAGCGTGGCGCCGAGAAGATTACGGATAACACCGCCGAACTTATCGTCAAATTCAATCACCTTGTCTGCAGTACCGAGATAACCCTCGTACCGCTCACACTCTGAATCGGGAATCTGACTGTAGCGCGGCTTCATCGAGCTTATCGGATAGAAGGTCGCACGTCCGGCATTCTTGTCTTTGAGATGACGGATAGCCGCCTTCGCGGTGTTTTCGTCATCGACTATAATATTCTGAATATTTGCACCAAGCGCGGTTTCAATAGCAAGTGTGTAGCGCGCACTCACGTTTATAAGGCGCGATACGGGGCCGTAGATCCGTCCGCCCTTCGCATCCACGTCCGAAACACGCGATGTACCGGCTATATGTCCTGCATCGTACTCGCTCATGACGAAACGCACACTCTGTGTATATCCCTCGAAAAGCTCCTCCATACGGCGTATAGCGTCGATACGGTGCTTCTTCGCGGTATACTCGAGGTAGACCTCGTTCGACTTATCAATAAGCTCCTGCTTATCGCGCTTCAGCTTTTCGATATCGGAATTGACCACGCCAAGCTGACGGGCAAGCTCATCGCTCTTTTTCTTGTAGTCGGCAATGACCTTTTCGGCTTTGTCAGCACGCGCGGTAAGCATCGCGGTACTGCTCTCGTATTTGTCGATCTCCTCTTTGAGCGATTCAGCCTTGTCGCTGTCACTCTTCTCTGTGGTATCAAGCACCGAAAGGCGGATCTTCAAATCAACAAGCCGCTCTTCGGCGGTCTTGATTTCTTCGAGCTGTTTATCGAGCAGTATACGAAGCTCGTCACGTGCCGTGCGTGCGGTATCGCTCTTTGCTTCAAGCTCTGAAAGCTCTCCCGAAAGTGCTTCTGCATTGACATTCGCCACATTGAGCGTCTCCTGCTTGTCGCGGCAAAGTGCCTCAAGCTGTTCTCTTCTCTCTGCGAAACGCTGTTTTGCCTCGGCAGCTCGGGTGATCTGCTCCTCACGGTGGGTAATATCGTTTTCCGTCAGCTTTATTTTGCTGTCAAGCTCATGTGCGCTCTGACGTGAAGCGTCAACCTGTCCCTGAAGCTGCTCGTATTTGTACTTCGATTCCTGCGAAGCCTCAAAAATACGCTCGTTCTGACTTTCAAGCGATTCAAGCGCCTCACTAACGATATCAAGCTCATTCTTGGCAAGCTTCAATTTGTCATCCGCGGTCTTGAGATCGCGTGCCAGCTTGTCCATATCGTATATCCAAAGCGAAACGTCATCACGCTTCTTAACCTCGAAATATTCAAGGTATTTCTTCGCCTTTTCCGATTCACGCTCGAGCGGTCCTACGCGTCCCTCAAGCTCGGACATGATATCGCGCAGTCTCGTCAAGTTATCGTCAACACTCGAAAGCTTGCGCTCTGCTTCTTCCTTTTTGTAGCGGTATTTTGAGATGCCTGCCGCTTCCTCGAATATCGCACGGCGCTCCTCGCTCTTTCGCGAGATTATCTCGGCGATACGTCCCTGACCAATAATGGAATATCCCTCTCGACCAACACCCGTATTCATGAAAAGCTCGTGTATATCACGAAGTCTCACGGGTTTGCGGTTGATAAAATATTCACTCTCACCCTTGCGGTAGTAACGGCGTGTTACCGATACTTCGTCATAGGCGATGTCCATCTGTCTGTCGGAATTGTCGAACGTAACCGTAACCTCGGCGAAATTCATCTGCTTTCGGTCATCGGTACCGCCGAAGATAACATCTTCCATCTTGGTGCCGCGTATCTGGCGCGACGATACCTCGCCGAGCACCCAACGCATCGCGTCCGATATGTTTGATTTTCCACTTCCGTTCGGTCCGACAACGACCGTTGCTCCGCAGTCAAAATTCAGCACGGTGCGGTCGGGAAAGGACTTGAATCCGAACAGCTCAAGTGATTTTAAGTACATATTTGATTTTCTCCTTTCCCTGAAATTGTGTGATTTGTTATAGGGGAACTACCTCTACAGTGTATTTTTCCATGCCCTCGCGCTCGGTTATTTTAACACTCCGCACGCCGTATTCACGGCAAAGACGCGCCTTGTTAGCGCGCTTCTGCCCCGACACCTTCGAGGTCTCGCCGCGCGGGACGTATACTGTAATATCTCGCCCCGATATCTTATCATCAAGTCCGTATGACTCGATATATTTTCGTATTTTTTTATAATAAAGCTCCGAATATACAAGCTCGCCGAACGCGCTGTGATACGCGCCTCCGACCATAGTACCCTCGTCGAAAAGATTATCCGCCGCGCAGAGTCCGAGCCGTATCACGGGAAGATTGTGTTCAGAAAAAGCCTCAAGCACCGTGGCCGAACGCTCTATGGCATCCTGCATTTCAAGCGGCGTATACGCGCCGCCGCGCATCATGTCGCAAAGCTCCGTCTCGCAGAAGACCACCGTCGGGTATATCCGCGCCGCATCACATCCGAGTGACACGATCTCGCGTGCCGTATAAAGCTCATCGTCAAGGCTTGATTCCGGAAGCCCAATCATCATCTGTCCGACAAGATTAAATCCCCTATCTTTTATGAGTCTGCACGCTTGTCTTGCGCACTCGGCGGTGTGTCCGCGCTTCGATGCAGTAAGCACATGCTCGCTCATGCTTTGAAGCCCAAGCTCGATATCGGTAACGCCGTATTCGGCTAAAATATCAAGTATCTCGCCGTCAATGTAGTCGGGACGGGTTGAAAGGCGGATCGACTGTGCCTTTCCCTCGTCAATATACCGTTTGGCAAGTTCCAGAAGATAGAGCATATCCCCTCGGTCAATGCCGGTAAAGCTTCCGCCGAAAAAGGCTATTTCTACCTCGCATGCGCTGTAGTCGATAGTCTCCACCGCACGCTGAAGCTCGTCCTCAACCGAGCGTATATCAAACTCCGTCTTACCCGATATCCGCCGCTGATTGCAAAATACGCAGGCGTTCGGACACCCCATATGCGGAATGAATATCGGAATATTGATATGTCTCATTTGTCACCGAACAATACAAGCGCTTCTTTCGCCGCCATCTGCTCGGCTTCACGCTTGCTTTTACCGCGTCCATGACCGATGACATTGCTGTTAAGTCTCGCCTCGACTTCAAATATCTTGGCGTGGTCGGGTCCCGATTCGCCGACAAGCACATATTCGAGTATCTCGCCGCGCTCCTGCTGTACTATCTGTTGAAGCAGGGTTTTGTGGTCTTTGTTCTTGCCGTTCTCCATGAACTGCTTTATCTCGGGGATCACTCGCGGCATCAGGAATTTTTCCACCGCTTCACGTGAGCCGGAATCAAGATAAATTGACGCAAGCAACGCCTCAAATGCATCCGCGAGTATTGATATTCGCTCGCGTCCGTGGCTCATTTCCTCTCCGTGCCCGAGGCGCATATATTTGCCAAGCTCGATATCCCCGGCAAGCTTGCCGAGCGTTTTTTCGCAGACCGCACTTGCACGGATTCGTGTGAGGTCGCCCTCGGGTGTGTCGGGATAGTGCCTAAAAAGATAATCGCTGACGATTATCGAAAGCACCGAGTCGCCGAGAAATTCAAGGCGTTCATTATACTCTGCCGTCTCACCGCGCGGCTTGCACTCGTTTGCATAGGACGAATGAGTCAGCGCAGTTACAAGCAAATCTATGTTATTGTATCGGTATCCGATTTTTTCTTCAAACGCCTTTGGTGAGCGCGGAAGCTTTTCCATTACTTATCATCATCCTTTCCCTTAGTTTTTGGGGACGCCGTCTACACATCGGTGTTATCGGTAAAAGCACGTATATATTCTATCGCACGCGTGCCCATTGCTTCACCGCGTGCACGTTTTCCGCCCTTGACCTTGTGAGTCAGCGGAGAAACCAACCCGAAATTCGCATTCATCGGTTGGAAGTTTGCAACACCTTCGTCGCTCACATAGCAGGCAAGAGAGCCGATAACGCTCTCGCGCGTGAACTTCACCGCATCAAGTCCGAGCGCAAATCTCGCTGCGTTAAGTCCTGCCACAAGTCCACACGATGCTGACTCAACATATCCTTCAACACCCGTCATCTGACCGGCGAAATAAAGACCGGGGCGGTTTCGCATCATGTAGGTACAATCGAGCAGCTTCGGCGAATTCATAAACGTGTTTCGGTGCATGACACCGTAACGCAGAAATTCGGCGTTTTCAAGTCCGGGAATCATTCCGAACACTCGCTTTTGCTCCGGGAATTTGAGATGCGTCTGAAATCCCACGATATTGTACATACTCTTCTCGGCATTCTCCTGTCGAAGCTGTACTATGGCGTACGCTTCCTCGCCGGTCTGTGGGACAGTAATGCCCACCGGCTTCATCGGACCGAAAAGCAGTGTATCGTGTCCGCGCTTTGCCATGACCTCGACCGGCATACAGCCTTCAAATACCGTAAGCTGTCCTGCCTTGTCGAAATCCTTCAGTTCCGCTTCCTCGGCAGTGATAAGCGCCTGATAGAAGCGCTCGTACTCCTCTTTAGTGAACGGACAGTTTATATACGATGCCTCGCCCTTGTCATATCTCGACGCATAGAACGCCTTTGACATATCTATCGAATCAAAGCTGATTATCGGTGCGGCGGCATCAAAGAAATGCAGATAATCCTCACCGATAAGCTCGCCTATCGACTCGGACAGCGCCTCACTCGTAAGCGGTCCCGTTGCGATAACGGTAATGCCGTTGGGAATCTCCGTGACCTCTCCCTCGACAATCTCCACCAAGGGGTGATTTTTTAATTTATCGGTTATATACTGCGAGAACAGCTTGCGGTCAACCGCAAGTGCACTGCCTGCAGGCACTTCCGATGCATATGCCGCCTCAATTATAAGCGAGCCGAGAAGCTTCATCTCCTCTTTAAGCACACCGACCGCATTCGAGAGCATATTCGAGCGAAGTGAATTTGAACAGACAAGCTCGGCAAATCCGTCCGAGTGATGTGCAGGCGAATATTTATGCGGCTTCATCTCGTAAAGCCTTACACGCACGCCCTGCTTCACTGCCTGCCATGCCGCCTCGCATCCAGCGAGTCCCGCTCCGACTATATTAATTACCGGATTCTCATTCTGCGTCATCTGCTTCAATTTCCTTTTTGAATCCGCATCCATCGTGCTTGCATATCATAAGCGGCTTGCCTTTCTTGCGGTAAAGCATCTCTCCGCACTGCGGACATTTTTCCTTTGTCGGCATATCCCATGACGAGAATCCGCACTCGGGATATTTTTCGCAGCTGTAGAATACAGTACGGTTCTTGCCCTTCTTTACAACTATCTTCGAGCCGCAGAGAGGACAGTCAACACCAAGCTCCTTTGTTATCTGGCGCGTGGTCTTGCACTCGGGATAACGCGAGCAAGCATAGAAGCTGCCGTATCTGCCGGTACGCATGACCATCGGACTTCCGCACTTGTCGCAGACCATATCGGTCACGACCTCTTTCTTTTCCTCGGCAGGCTTACCTTCCTTGGTAAGAGGCTTTGTATTCTTACATGCCGGATAGTTCGGGCAAGCGGCAAACTTGCCGAAGCGTCCATTCTTGACGACCATCTTCGAGCCGCACTTTTCGCATATTATGTCGGTCTCCTCAACGGGGAGCTGGTATTTTGTTCTGTCAACTGTTTGCTCGGCAACATCAAGCGTCTTTGCAAAATCGTCGTAGAAGCCGTGAAGAACACCGCTTACTGTGTCAACGCCGTTCGCGATTTCGTCAAGATCGGTTTCCATATTGGCAGTAAACTCGTAATCAACGATTTTCGGGAAACTGTCAACCATCAGTTTTGTCGTTATCTCACCAAGCTCGGTCGGCTTAAGCGATTTACCCTCGCGCACAACATATCCGCGCGCAATGATGGTGGTAATGATAGTGGCAAACGTACTCGGACGTCCGATGCCGCGCTCTTCAAGAAATTTTACGAGCGCCGCTTCAGTGTAGCGCGGTGGTGCTTCGGTGAAATGCTGAGCAGGCTTCGTTTCATCATGTTTGAGAATGTCGCCCTGCTCAATCTTCGGCAGTCTCGCGCTCTTTTCGGGAGTGTCGGTGTCTGCCGCGTTTACAGTCGCCTGCTCCTCGCTCTCCTCGTAAAGTGTCATATATCCCTGGAATTTCACTGTGTATCCGCTTGAGCGGAAAATGTAACCGCCTGCCTCAATATCGGCTGTTACGGTATCAAGCTCCGCGGATGCCATCTGGCTCGCCATAAAACGATCCCAGATAAGCTTATAAAGACGGTACTGATCCGTCGTGAGCATCTTTTTAATTTTGTCCGGCTCAAACGCAAGGTTCGACGGGCGAATTGCTTCATGCGCATCCTGCGCACCGGCTT
>JAFQVU010000061.1 GCA_017407885.1 Clostridia bacterium | reverse complement strand
CAGACCTTCATTTTCGGCGCAAAAGCGGCTCCCGGTTATTATATGGCAAAAAATATAATCAAGCTTATCTCCTATATCGGTACGGATATCGAATCAGACAAAAGACTGCGTGAAAAGCTTCGCGTCGTGTTCATGGAAGATTACAATGTCAGCCTTGCAGAAATACTGATTCCTGCCGCCGATATCAGTGAGCAGATCTCTCTTGCCGGCAAGGAAGCAAGCGGTACGGGATGCATGAAGCTGATGGCAAACGGCGCTCTGACAATAGGTACGCTTGATGGAGCAAATGTTGAGATATACGAGCAGGTCGGAGATGAAAACATGTATATCTTCGGTCTCACGACCGAGGAAGTCGATGACCTTTGGAAGCGCGGATACAGTGCATCCTCGTACTATCAAAACAGTGACCGTATTCGCCGGACGGTAGATGCGCTTGACAACGACTTTGCCGGACGTTCATTCTCCGATATAAAGCAGTATCTTATTAATTCGCAGTACCCGGGCGGTGTTGCCGACCCATATATGTGCATAGCCGATTTCGATTCATATTATGCAGCTCACGAGCGAATGATTAAGGATTATGCAGATCGTGAAAAGTGGAACCGCATGTCGCTTATCAACACTGCAAAATCGGGGTATTTTGCCTCTGACCGCTCAATACGCGAATATGCCGACAATATTTGGCGCATAAAGCCTGTAAAATAGCACCCTCGCATTGTAGCAGATGCACAATTCTCGCACACTAAATTTGTAGAGATATCCAAAAAATATATTTTTTCTCGTCACCACTTTAAATCCCTCGGCTTTTATGGTACAATATTATCGTGGAAATATGTCCCACACCCGTTTTCGCGGCAACAAAAACGGGATGATAATTTTGTTGCCGAAAAAGAGAGGGTTTATACTATGAAAATGCGTGTACTTTATTCAACCGGAAAGAAAAAGCTCATCAACATCGCAGAGCTTATCACCAATAATTATGCAACCGAAAAGGTAAACTGCATGGATAAAATTCCGCCGGCATATTCCTGCGACAAGGAAAGACTTGTCGTGATTCTTGCCACCGTCGGCAAGGATGCGCCAAGCTCCCTTGTACTCTTCTGTAAGGAGCTTACCAAGGTAAGAGCGGCTAATGTTGCGTTCATCATTGACGGTCCTGCAGAGGGCGCGAAGGTACTCATCGATGCTGTCAAGGAAGCAGGCTCGAATGCAATAGAGGATGTTCTCTACATCAAGGGCGGTCTGCCGTTCCTCGGCGGAGTAAAAGACGAGGAGAAAAAGGCTGTCACCGAGTGGATGGATAAGATCTCCGCAAATCTTGCGTAAATTACAACAAAAGGACTGAACTTGCCGTTCAGTCCTTTTTTCTTATGAAAGCATCTTCAAAATCCGTCAGTGCAAAAGCACTGACGGCAAATCAATGTTACTCTTTTATCGCGGTCTCGCACATCATGGCACATTCAACACGCTTTTTTTCAAGCTCGCACTTCGTACTTTGAGGTGAGATAAGCGAACAAAGCTTGCATGCCCAACATCCTGCGCACGGTTCTTCCTCATGCACTGCACCTGCACGCGATTCAAAGGCAGTAAACGAAGCCCCTTCAGCCGTGCCTCGCGCACGCTTAACCTGTTCCTTGGCAATCTTCTCAAACTGCTTTTGAAGTGTAGGTACATCTTCGTCGGTGAATGCAGCCACATTTTCCGGAGCATCCACAATACTTACCGATACATCCTTTTCCGCATCGGCAAGCCGCTTCACAATATCAAGGATGTGCGGATCCGCACGTGTACACAACACGTCGCCTATCTTTACAGCAACTCCGCCGTGGCAGACAGCATATGTATCGCTCTCGTCCTTGGCAAACAGTTTGCCGTCGCGGTATAGGGCATACAGCTCATTATATGTTTGGGAAATTGCCGCACTATCATATTTTGCAAGATCATAACGTAGTGCCGACGAACAAGTTTTTGGCATCGGAAGCTCAATATAGTCAAGCATTTTATAGGCAAGTTCCGACAGAGGCAGAACAAGTCCCGAAACACTATCATATGCGATACGCTGACCGCCGAATTTGAAGGTATGTACCATTTTTGAGTCCTTTCTTTAAATCTTCTTAAAATAAAGATCTCCCGTCGCAGTCGGACGGGAGAGATAAACAACTTATAAAACCTCTAAAATCATACACGGCGGCCGAGCTGCCGTCTTATCTGCGCTGCGGGACTGTTCTTGCCTTCTCCGACACGCATACGCCGAGGACGTGCAATCAGTCCGCCGACAAGCGATATGAGGACGCATACCGCATATCCGACAGCCATCCATATGGGCGGCACCGGAGTGACAGTATCCCCTCGAAAAAAGAGCGAAACCAGCCATAGAACAAGAACATACCCTGCGCCGCCGATAAGAGGCGCGGCAATACTGTGGTTCTCATCCGATCTGAGTGCAGTAACACCGCATACAAATGCTCCTATGAGCAGTGCCGCATACGCAAGTATACCGACAAGTTTATCGGGGTCCTTTGTCATAAGTGCGACAGCAGTCATAACAAGCGCGAGCAGTGCCGCACCGCCGATTCCAAACAACACACCGCGAAACGCGGCAAGCAATAGTCCGCCGAGTGTATAAGACTCGTCCTTTGAACTTATATTTTTCAAGCAAACTCCTCCTGACATATAAATATTATCGCTAATTTATATGTCCTGTGAAGCCGCTTTATGTCAGCAGTCCTCTGCTTTTACGTCAATAGATTTGATGGCGTTGCGAAGAATACGGATCTTTGTTCCGTCGCGACCGGTTTCGATCATAACGGTCTCTTCCTTCATGCTGACCACTTTACCGATAATACCGCCGATAGTGGTGATCTCATCGCCGACCTGCAGAGAATTGCGCATATCGTTAGTTGCCTTCTCCTGCTTTTTCTGCGGTCTGTACATAAAGAAGTAGAACACCGCGATCATAGCAACAATCATGATAATAGTCGTGATACCCTGTCCGGCTGCGGGTGCAGCTGCAGCATCTGTTACAGCTTCGCCGGTAAGAAATAAATTAAGCATAATAACCTCCGAAAAAAATCATTTATATTATTATAACGCATTCGCGCATCAATTGCAAGAGTAATTTGAAAAATTATCAATATTTTCCGGCAAAAGCCCTATTCAAGCGGTGTATCCGCCTTTTTCCCGACAAACTCTATCTTATATTTTGATGTGCGCTGGAT
>JAFQVU010000060.1 GCA_017407885.1 Clostridia bacterium | reverse complement strand
GTCATCGACCAGTACGGCGCTGATGCTCTGCGCTTTACTCTTGCTACAGGCAACAGCCCAGGCAATGATATGCGTTTCTCCGATGAGAAGGTAAACGCATCGCGCAACTTTGCAAACAAGCTTTGGAATGCATCTCGCTTTACCCTCATGAATCTTACTATTGATAAAGTCGTTCTTCCCGAAGCATCGAAGCTCAAGGCTGAAGATAAGTGGATACTTTCAAAACTGAATACCCTCATCGGTGAGGTTACCGCTAATCTTGATAAGTTTGAGCTTGGTGTCGCACTCTCGAAGCTTTACGATTTTGTTTGGGATGTCCTTTGTGACTGGTACATCGAGCTTATCAAGCCGCGTCTTAACGAGGGCGATACTGATGCACAGAATGTACTTTGCTACGCACTCGGCGAGACTCTTAAGCTTCTGCATCCGTTCATGCCGTTCATCACCGAGGAGATTTATCAGGCAATACCGCATAACAGCGAGTCTATCATGATTGCCGAGTATCCGAAGTACAGTGCGGCGCTTGAATTCCCGACCGAGGAAGCACAAATGGCGAAGATCATAGAGGCGATTACCCTTATACGTAACCGCCGTGCAGAGATGAATGTTGCCCCCTCAAAGAAGGCGAAGGTAATCATCGTTACTGCAGACCGCGCATCTTATTCGGATGATACTGTTAAATTCTTCCAGAAGCTTGCTTCGGCATCGGATGTTGAGTTCGTTGACTCGTATGCAGACGATAATGCGGTGCAGATCGTTGCGGCTGGTGCTACTATATTTATTCCGCTCGGCGAGCTTATCGACTTCGCAAAGGAACGTGAGCGTCTTATGAAAGAACGCGAGAAGTACGTTTCCGAAATTGACAGAGTAGAGAAGAAGCTTGCAAATGAAGGCTTTGTTTCAAAGGCTCCCGCACAGCTTATCGAAGCGGAAAAGGCGAAGAAAGAAAAGTTTATCGAACAGCTTGCTGCTGTTGATGCCGCCATAGCAAAGCTCGGTTGAGATTAAATGCAGTAAAAAAGCGTGGACACGTTTGTGTCCACGCTTTTTGTATGTGGGTTATCTGTCTTCTCTGAAATAAGGAGATCCGAGCGCTGCAGGCGCTTGGTATTCTTTTTTCTTACGAAGAGTGATGAATATGAGTACAACAATAGTCATGATATACGGTATCATATCGAGGAACTGCGAGTTAATGTGACCGACTATCGGGATATCTGCATTTTGAAGCTTGGGTCCGAGTGCGCGCATCGCGCCGAAGAAATAAGCTCCGAATATCGCCTTGACCGGATCCCATGTTGCGAATATTACAAGCGCTACTGCTATCCATCCTATACCGGCGGTAAGATTTTCTTTCCACTGATCGGCGGAGACGAGCGATATATATGCGCCGCCCATGCCGCAAAGGAAACCGCCGAGAAGTATGTGTATATACTTGTAAGCGGTAATGTTGATACCCGAAGCATCTGCCGCAGCCGGATTTTCGCCGATCATACGCATGTTAAGTCCGAAGCGTGTACGCTTCATGTAAATTGCAAGGATGACTGCAAAAACAATTGAAATATAAACGTAGATACTCTGCGAGAATATCATATTACCCAGTATCGGGATGTCGGAAAGATAGGGAACTTCAAAGTCAGAAAGAGGAGCGGCTACACTTTGCGGAAGCTGAACCTGAGTATAAGGCTTTTTCTCCAGCATACCGATGACGTTTGTTACTTCTATAGTCATGTTTCCGAGAAAGCTTGAGAGGCCTGTTCCGAATATAGTCAAGACAAGACCGGTAACGACGTGATTCCCCATGAATGTAACGGTGATGAATGCATAAATGAGAGCGCAGAGTGCGCCGACAAGCCCAGATGTGAGTATGGCGAGCACCGGATTGCCTGTGTTAACCCCCATCATAAAGCCGGAGCACGCGCCCATCAGCATCATACCCTCGACACCGAGGTTGGTGTGACCGACCTTTTCATTGAGAATACCGCCGAGTGTGCCGAACAGTATCGGCGTACCCATCTGTACAGTTGACTGTAAAAATAGCGAAAGCTGTTCGATAAATTCCATTATTTTGTCTCCTTTCGCTTAATTACTATCTTGTAATTTGTAAAGAACTCGCTTGCAAGTACAAAGAAGAGGATAATACCCTGAATTGTTTCTGCAACCGATGCGGGGATATTGGTGAGTGCCCCGAGTGAGCTTCCGCCCTGCAGAAGTACGGCAAAGAGGAATGAACTTACGAGTATCATCGGAGCGGAGAGCTTGGCAAGCCAAGCTGTGATAATAGCGGTAAATCCAAGTCCGGCGGAAATATTATCGCCGAGTCTGCCTTCACTGCCAGTTGCCTGAAGCATACCGGCAAGACCGCATATGCCGCCTGAAAGAACGACAGCGATTATAAGCGTTTTTGTAACGTTCATGCCGGCATAACGCGCGGTGTCGGGATTTTCACCGAGGACCGCAATCTCAAATCCGAACTTTGAATACTTCATAAGTATGTATACAGCGACAACCATCACCAAAGCAACTATCCAACCTATGTGAATACCGAACACTTCGGGAAGAGTTGCATTTTCGGTAAAGGCGTATATTTTAGCTTGACCGCGCGCCTGCGGATCCTTCCAAGGTCCGAGCGAGAGATAGGTTATCCATCTTATCGCGATATAGTTAAGCATCAAAGTAACAAGTGTTTCGCTTGTTCCGAGCTTGTGTTTCAGTATTGCAGGGATAAGTGCGAAAAGACCGCCGAAGATAATTGCCGCGAGTGCCATTACGGGGAGCATAAGGAATATCGGCAGATCAGGCATGAGCATCCACGCCCATGTAGCTCCGAATGCTCCCATATAGAACTGACCTTCCGCACCGATGTTCCAAAATTTCATCTTGAATGCAATAGAAACGCCAAGGGACATTACGAGAAGAGGAATGCATTTTTCAATGGTTGATATTCTGTTAAAGCGAGTGCCAAGCGCGCCTTTTATCATCTTGGCGTAGAGTTCAAACGGATTGTAGCCGAGAAGCGCCATGACTATACCTGCGGCAACAAGTGCGGCGATTACCGATCCGACACGAAGGAGACTCTCTTTGGTTTGCGAGATTCCTTGCTTTTTTTGTATTTTAAGCATTGTCTTCCGTCCTTTCTCCTTCAGTATGACCGAGCATCAACATTCCAAGCTGCTGCTTGTTGGTCTCTCGTGCGTTGAGAATACCCATTACCTTACCCTCGTGAAGTACCATTATACGGTCAGATATACCGAGCAGTACGTCGAGGTCCTCGCCGATGAAGAGTATGCCGACGCCCTTTTTCTTTTGCTCATTAAGCACGTCATAAATATTATACGATGCGCCTATATCAAGACCGCGTACCGGGTATGCGGTAATGAGAAGCTCGGGATTGAGGTTGATTTCACGTCCTAAAAGTACCTTCTGAATGTTACCGCCTGAAAGCTTTTTTACGGTATGGTAGGGGGACGGGGTGGAAATGTCAAAGCGTTCGATTATATCGTCTGCTATTTTTTTGCCCTTCTTGCGGTCCATAAATGCACCGGGCATGTTTTGATAGGATTTAAGGAGTACGTTGTCAATTATAGACATCGAGCCGACAAGACCCATACCGAGTCTGTCTTCGGGGATGAATGACATTGTAATACCGCGTTTGATAATATCGCGCGGTGTAAGTCCGACTATGCTGGAGTCCTTGAATAGAATATCACCATCTGCTACCTTGTCGAGTCCGGCAATTGTTTCGCAAAGCTCCTTTTGACCGCTTCCGGCGATTCCGGCAACACCGAGTATCTCACCGCTTGAAAGGGTGAACGATATATCGTCAAGTGCTTTTCTGTGCTCACCGTTCAGAACAGTGAGATTTTTTACGGACAGAATCTCGTGCTTCATAGCATCATCAACATCAGCACATTCGATATCAAGCGATATGGGATGACCAACCATAAGCTCTGTAAGCTCGTCCGCGTTGGTATCCGCTGTGTTAAGGGTGGTAATCGACTCGCCCTTGCGGAGAATTGTCACTCGGTCAGAAATCTCAAGTACCTCTGCGAGCTTATGAGTAATAATTACAATCGAACAGCCCTGTGCCTTCATTTTACGCAGAATATCAAAAAGGACGGTTATCTCCTGCGGTGTGAGCACGGCGGTCGGCTCGTCGAGAATGAGTATTTTTGCACCGCGGTAGAGGACTTTCAGTATCTCGCATGTCTGCTTTTCGGATACAGACATATTGTATACCTTTTTATCGGGGTCAAGCTGAAGTCCGTACTGATCTTCGATTTTTCTGATTTTTTCACTCATAGCGCGTCCGCCGGTGAAAAGGGAATTGCTCTTGTTTCCGCCGATTATATTTTCTTTGGCTGTTAATACGTCAACCAATTTGAAGTGCTGATGCACCATACCGATACCGGCGGCAATTGAGTCTTGCGGTGAAGGCAGAGATGCGGGAGCACCATACAGCTCAATAGAACCGCTGTCGGGGGAATAAATACCGGAAAGGATATTCATGAGAGTTGATTTACCCGAACCGTTCTCTCCGAGAAGCGCATGTATCTCGCCCGTGCGTACATCAAAATTGATATTGTAATTTGCTCTGACGCTGCCGAAGGATTTGCAGATACCTTCAAGCTTTACACAGATATCATTCATTTGACCGTTTCCTTTACACAAAATAATATATATAATTATATCATATATCGACACAATCCGTCAATAGAAAAAAATATTTTATCTCCCAAAAACAAAAAACGGCATCCGATCAG
>JAFQVU010000059.1 GCA_017407885.1 Clostridia bacterium | reverse complement strand
GATGAAAACGGCGAACTCCAGATGCTCGTTTCGTCCATCGACTACAACGACTATGTAGGCCGTATCGGTATCGGACGCATCGAACGCGGCTCGCTTGAAATCAACAAGGACGTAATGCTCATAAACTACTTCACTCCCGATGTAGCTCCGCGCAAGACACGCATCGTTTCGATGTACCAGTTCGACGGTCTGCGCCGTACTCCGGTTGAAAAGGCTACTGTCGGCGATATCGTCGCTTTCTCGGGTGCCGAAGATATCAACATCGGCGACACCGTTGCTTCGCCGCTCGATCCCACTCCGCTGCCCTTTGTCAAGATCGGCGAACCTACTCTCGAAATGACATTCTCGGTCAACACAAGCCCGTTTGCAGGCCGTGAAGGTAAGTATGTCACCTCGCGTCAGATCAGAGCAAGATTGTACAAGGAGCTTCTCCGTGACGTATCTCTGCGCGTTCAGGACGGCGAGACTACCGAAGAATTCCGTGTAGCCGGCCGCGGTGAAATGTCGCTCTCCATCCTTATAGAAAATATGCGCCGTGAGGGTTACGAACTCTGCGTATCTTCTCCTCGCGTGCTTTACAAGACAGACGAAGTTACCGGTCAGAAATTGGAGCCGGTTGAAAAGGTAGTTATCGACGTTCCCGAAGCATATGTCGGCGCAGTTATGGAAAAACTAGGCGCACGTCACGGTGAACTTCAGGAAATGGGTCTGCACGGCTCACGTCAGCGCCTTGAATACCTGATTCCGACCAGATGTCTTATCGGTTACCGTTCCGCGTTCATGACAGATACACGCGGCGAAGGTATCATCTCCTCGGTATTCGACAGCTACAAGCCGGTTTCCGGTGCGGTTACCATCCGTTACACCGGTTCGCTGGTTGCAAGTGAAGACGGCGAATCCACAGCTTACGGCTGCTTCAACTCGCAGGACCGCGGTGAACTGTTCATCGGTGCGGGCGTACCCGTATACGAAGGTCAGATCGTTGGCGAAAACCCGAAGCAGGACGATATTGCTGTAAATGTTTGTAAGAAGAAGCACCTCACCGCTATCCGTTCTGCCGGTGCGGACGAAGCTCTCCGCCTTGTTACACCTCGCAGAATGAGCCTTGAAGAAGCTATCGAATTTATCGCTCCCGACGAGCTGATCGAAGTTACTCCGCAGAATATCCGTCTGCGCAAGTCGATACTCAACACTCAGCTGCGTCTCAAGGCTGAAGCAAAGCTCAAGAACAAATAATTATGGAGTTTAACGAACTGCTTGCGCTCAACGGCATGGAGCGGTTTTCGGAATTTGCCGATGACCTGTGCTATCTTGCCGATGATATGCTTGAGTACAATAAGATGGTAAACCTCACCGCCATCCGCGATACTGAGGGCGTCTGGTTACGTCATATCATCGACAGCCTGACGCTGATGCCCTGTCTTGATGAGGGTGCATCGGTTATCGACGTAGGCTGCGGCGGCGGATTTCCGTCACTTCCGATCGCGGTCGTTCGGCGTGATGTAAAGGTCACCTCGCTTGACTCGACTCAGAAGAAGTTACGCTTCATCGAAAATCACGCCAAAAGTGTGGGACTTACAAATATTACCACGCTGTGTGCAAGAGCTGAGGAAGTCGGCCGTGACGATAAGTACCGCGAGAAGTTTGACATTGCAGTGGCGCGCGGAGTATGCGAAATGCGGATGCTTTGCGAGCTGTGTCTGCCGCTTATCAGGGTCGGCGGGAAATTTATCGCCATGAAAAACGGCGAATGTACCGCTGAACTTGAAGCCGCGAAAAATGCGGTCATAAAACTCGGCGGAGAAATAACGGGAAATACCGAAGCGGTACTGCGCGACGGCACCGACGAAATAAAACACTCCGTGATAATGATACAAAAAATCACTCCGTGCCCCACAACTTACCCGCGCGATTGGGCTAAGATTTCCAAAAAGCCGCTTTAAGCTGCCATCTTACGGATTTTAGACGTTCATAATGCACGACACTTTCTGAAATATAATAATATTCGCCTCCTATAATTCTCATGCGGGAAATACGGGAGGCGTTTATAATTATAAATGATAAATGATAAATGAGGAATGAGGAATGGCGATCTGCAGAGGTCGTTTCCTTAAAGTCTATGAGGTGTAATACTATGAATGCTGTAAGTTTATTCCGCCGTCCGGACCCGGTGAGAGCCAACACGACCGGACGGATTTTTATGATTGATATTAACTCCATCTCTCCCAATCCCTCACAACCGCGTAAAAATTTCGAGGGAGAGGCCATGACAAGGCTGGCGGACAGTATCCGCTGTTATGGCATATTGCAGCCTGTGACCGTCCGAGCCGTCTCCGGATATGACAGCGGCGGCACCGTTTCTTCAGTTTCTTCTTTCGGTGCCGATGTCTGTGATATGCCGCTTGCCTTGTATGCACAGCGGGACCTCCTCGTATCATGTGAAGGTTCGGTGTCGGACGTCATTGACCGCAGACGGTACGAGCTTATCGCAGGTGAACGGCGGCTGATGGCTGCAAGGATCGCCGGACTGACAAAGGTACCGTGTATCATAATCGAAGCCGACGACCGCCGCAGTGCCGAGCTTGCGATGATCGAGAACATCCAGTGCGAGAAGCTGAACATATTCGAGCAGGCAGGTGCGATCGCGTCGCTTATCGATGTGTACTCACTCACGCAGGAGCAGGCGGCGGAGCATCTGTCGTCAAGTCAGTCGTATGTGGCGAACAAGCTGCGTATACTGCGCCTGACCGAACCCGAGCGGCGGCTGATCCTCGACAATGGACTGAGCGAACGCCATGCCCGTGCACTGCTGCGGCTGTCAACTCCCGAGGAGCGTATTGCGGCGCTGAATGTGGTGATCTCACGCGAGCTTACCGTGGCGGCGACCGAGCAGTACATCGATCGTGTGATCAGGCATGAGGAAAGCGTGCGTATGTCGGTGCGGCGTAAGCTTGTGCTTAAGGATATACGGGTGCTGTACAATACCATCGACCGCGCGGTTGAAACGGTGCGCGATGCCGGGATCGATATTGACTGTGCGCGGCGTGAGACCGATGACGCGGTGGAGGTGGTTATTGTGGTGCCGAAGCGGTACGAGGTTAGCGATAAGTGAGGGATGCAATGGTATCGGATTAAGTAAGGGTAAAAAGAACGCTGCATAAGGGCAATGTCATTTAGATAACGCGGTACAAGTATAGATAAGCCCAATACCGCATTCCCCCCTAATAGATTCAATTGAGTGTGTATTAAAAAGCTGTATCATAAAAATAATTGCCCGCATCAACAGTGAGAATCTGGTAATGCGGGCGATTTTATTTGCTTAAATCAGCTTTGTCAGTTCATCTCTTACAAAGTCAAATCTCTCATGAGAAAAATCTTTCTTTACGCGGTCAGTGTGCGTTTCTTCGTCAAAAGAAAACCAAAATGTGGTGGTTGGGTAATCATATTCGGGCGATGCCAGAATGGATGTGTGTCTTTTATCTTTTGGAAGTTGCGGATAATCCCACACATCAGATATTCCATATGAACCGTTTTCCAGCCCGATCGCATATTCGTCTGTTTTTTTCGCATAGTGCACTGCGGCATTGGCACATCGGAGTGTGCTCTCAGCATTGCCCATCTCCGCGAAATGTTCAGCCATCCGTGCGTATGACCATGCAATGATCCATCCCTGATCAAAGAAATCTCCATTTTCATAAAATATTTCGTACAGTTTCGGAATCTTCTCAAGCATTGCAATCGCCTGCTCATGTGAAAAATACATCTTTCCGTCAACCTGTTGCATAGAGAAAAAGTAAATGTCATCGCAGAGTGAAGCAAAATTACATTGGATGCTGTGATGCATATTATAGATTCGCTCTATTCCCTGAGCGACCATCTTTTCAAGTTCGTCATGGGAATACATGAACTTTGGCACACTTTCAGCAATTTTCAGCGCTTCAGTCCGTTTCCCCTGACGGATATAGATACCGCACAATCTGCCGTCGGCATAATTTTTCAGATATGCGTCTTTTGTACCTTCGCGAACTTTTTCATATAGCGCAATACTTTCTTTAAGCCGAACATCATAAGTATCGGGTTCATCTCTGTAATCAAGTGCATCTGCCAGCCTCAGCATCAGTTTGTAAGATGCCGGAAATTCCGCAAGTCCAAGCCTATATACTTCGACAGCTTCTTTTGCAGACCGTTTCGCGGCCTGAACGATAATTTCATCGATTTTTTCTTCCTGTGCGGAGAGATCGATTCCGAGCAGAGTGTCCGCGGATACACCGAAAATATGAGACAAAAGAGGAATCTGGCTGATATCAGGTGCATTTCTGTCACATTCCCAACCTGATACAGCAGCCGATGTGAGGCCGAGAAGGTCTGCAAGCTGTTCCTGCGTCATATCGTTTTCACGGCGCAATTGTTTAATCGTAGAACCTATTGACATACAATTCTCCTTCAAAACTTATATTCCGGTACCGTTGAATATATTATACCAAGCAAATTATATTTCCGCAAGGCAGCATTCGTGTATATAAATTATAGTTTCGCTTGAATTATCAATTTATACTATATATTCACAGCATAACATATAAAAATTCTTATACATAAAACTTTTATATTTCTATAAAGCATTTCGGATATAAGCACTTGTTTTTGCCCTTAAATGCCTTAAAACGCCTGTTTTTAAGAATATTTTTACTCGGACGATGAACCTTTCAAAGAACTTCGGTTGCATCTTCCCGGCGTCACTACGCCTCAGCGGACAGCTCGGTGTATGTAGCAGTTTTATACATATCTAAACAGCTGCAGAAAAAGGGGCGAATCTAAAGTTCACCCTTATCTAAACTTACACAACCTTATCTGAATGACATTGGCATAAGGGGCGCTTTTATTTCTTAAGTTTACTGCATTGATGAAAAACGGCGGAGTCAGAAATGGGGGATGGTGATGAATAATGAATAGTGAATTGGAGGTAATCTATATGACAGAAACAATGGGGCAAATCATTAAACGTCTGCGAAAAGAACATAACCTCACGCAAGAAGAACTTGCGGAGCAATTGAACATCTCCGCTCCTGCTGTATC
>JAFQVU010000058.1 GCA_017407885.1 Clostridia bacterium | reverse complement strand
TCTCAAGGTAAACGATGCCGAAGGTACAGTTGCTCTTTCTAAGAAGAAAATTGACGTTGACAAGAACTGGCAGGTAGTTGTAGACGCTTCTGCGGCAGGTGCGGTTCTCGATGCTAAGATCATTGAGGTTGTAAAGGGCGGTGTTATCGGTCTTTGCGACGGCGTTCGCGTATTTATCCCTGCTTCCCAGTCAGGTCTTCCCAAGGATGCTGATCTTCACGCACTTCAGGGAGAGACCAAGAAGGTTAAGATTATTGACATCAATGAGCAGAGAAAGCGCGTAGTCGCTTCTATCCGTATCGTTGAAAGAGAAGCAAACAAGGCAAAGCGCGATGCTTTCTGGGCACAGGTCGAGGAAGGTCAGCAGTACCGCGGTGAGGTTAAGAGCCTCATGAGCTACGGTGCATTCGTTGATCTCGGCGGTGTTGACGGTATGGTTCACTCCACCGAGCTTTCTTGGAGAAGAATCAAGCATCCTTCCGAGGTTGTTAACATCGGTGATGTTATCGACGTAACTGTTAAGGCAGTAGATAAGGAAGCAAAGAGAATTTCTCTCACATACAAGGCTCCCGATCAGGATCCTTGGAAGATCTTCACCGAGAAGTATGCAGAGGGCGACGTTGCAACTGTTAAGGTTGTATCCCTCATGGACTTCGGTGCATTTGCAGAGGTTGTTCCCGGTGCGGACGGTCTTATCCATGTTTCGCAGATCAGCCTTGAAAAGATCAACAAGCCTGCTGACGTACTCAAGGTAGGCGATGAGGTTGAGGCTAAGATCACAAAGATCGACCTCGAAAACCACAAGATCAGCCTTTCCATCAAAGCACTTCTCGCTCCCGAAACTCCTGAAGAGGTAGCTGAGGAAGTTGCAGAGGCTGCAGTAGAGGAAGCTCCCGCAGCGGATGCTGAATAATTAAAATAAAGATAGAGCTTAATTCAATGCCACTGCATGGCGGCCTTGTATTAAGCTCTTGTCATATAAATTGGTATTGAAAGGATATAGTTATGTCATTTGCGACAGGATTTGTAAAGCTCACGAACAGAATATTTCCTGCTGTTGTGCACCCGTTTAACCTTGCCAATGACAAGAAAATGAGTTACGCCGAATGGCAGTTTGAGAAAGGTGAGAGCACCATCGCATGTTATAAAGGAATTTTCACTCCCGAGGAAATGTTTTCGGGCAAGGATGTCCTCGATATGGGATGCGGTGCGGCTGGAAAGAGCCTCTATTACGCTTCGCTTGGCGCGGCACGTGTTGTCGGTGTTGATATTGTGAAGCGGTATGAAGTCGAAGCTAATGAATTAGCTGAAAAGCTTGGGTATTCGGACAAATTTAAATTTGTGTGCGCTTCCGCCGATGCATTGCCGTTTCCGGACGAAAGCTTCGATACGGTTATTATGAACGACTTCATGGAGCACATTTCAAATCCAGAAGCGGCACTTACGGAAGCACTCCGCCTTCTAAAAAAAGACGGACGGATATTCATTAATTTTCCGCCGTACTATCATCCCACCGGTGCACATCTCAGTGATACCATCCATATGCCGTGGATTCATATGTTCCTTTCCGAGAAACAGCTTATAACTGCTTACAAGGAGCTTGTTAAGGGTCTGCCGGATGAAAAGGCTCGACTTGACCTTCGCATAACAACCGAGTCCGACGGTACGGAGCGACTTGGGTATATCAACAAAATGACGCTTAAGCGTTTTGGGCAAATATTAAAATCGCTGGGCATCACTCCTATTCACTATCACGAAATTCCGCTTCGAGCGTATTTTAAGCCTCTTGCAAAGCTGCCTCTCACGAAAGAGATGTTTGTTAAAATGGCAGTGTGTGTTATAGGAAAGCAGGGATAAAACTAAAAATCAATAAACGAATTCGCCCGCGTTCTACAATGGAACGCGGGCGAATACTATATATAGGGACGGAAAAGTTTCAAATTTATATCTGACGGTGCATATCAGCGAGGCACTGCTTACATACGAGCTTGCCCTTGAAGAGAATTACGTCATCCGCATTGCCGCAGAAAAGGCAGGCAGGAACGTATTTTTTGAGTATTATCTTGTCGTCATCGACGAAGATTTCAATGGAATCCTTGTTTTTGATGTCCATCTTATTGCGCAGCTCAATGGGGAGCACTATTCTTCCGAGCTCGTCAATTCTGCGGACGATACCTGTAGATTTCATTTTGTGTCCTCCTTATTTTAATCGGTTTGATTTCATAGGATTGCTTTTTTAGGATATATAATGACAAATTACCTATGTGTATAAA
Organism: Clostridia bacterium; assembly: GCA_017407885.1. Next base: position 5,832 of record JAFQVU010000058.1, on the reverse strand, counting down.
TTTTACCATATATCGGAAATAATGTCAATACATATTTTGTCAAAATATTACACAAAATTTCTGTCGGAGAATTGTGTAAATTGTCGAGAGATAGAAATGGAGAAAAATAATGTTATCTGTGGTATTTTCTGTAATATGCATATTTTCCTGCGTGTGGTCGATTTGTGCCGGTACTGCCGCTGAAACGGCATCTGCACTTCTTGACGGAGCGGGCAGAGCAGTAGAGGTGACACTCGCGCTTATGGGAATGATGAGTCTGTGGAGCGGCGTAATGGCGGTCTTTCGGGAAGCCGGGATGATAACGAAGCTATCACGCCTTATGCGCCCCGTGATGCGGCTTATTTTCAAGAAGCCATGCGATGAGGCAGTTGCATGCCTTGCGGCAAATTTCCTTGGTATAGGAAACGCGGCGACTCCGCTCGGTATAAGCGCTTTGCAAAAAATGCAGGGTAGAGATGAAGTCGTCACGGATGACGGTATCATGCTAACGGTCTTATGCTGTGCGAGCTTCTCTCCCATACCGACAACTGTACTTGCACTGCGGCGTGCATCGGGAGCGGTGGTACTTTTTGAACTTCTTCCGGCGATATGGCTTGTTGGATTACTTGGTACTGTCGTTGCTATTATAACTGTAAAACTGCTTGCGATAATAATGCCGCGAGGTGAGAGAAAAAATGCTTGATGGTATTGCGGCTGCTGTTGTTCCTTGCGTAATCGCACTTGCGGCAATAGTAATACTTACTTCTAAAAAGCCGATGTTCGATATCTTTATCGGCGGTATAAAAAGCGGCTTTTCGACTGCTATTGGGCTTTTTCCCACGCTTTGCGCACTATGCTGTGCGGTTGCGATGTTTTCGTCCTGCGGTGCATCAGAGGCTATTGCCGGCGTACTTTCGCATATCGGAGTACCCGAGGGGCTTGCGGGATTCATTGTTATGCGTCCAGTGTCAGGTGCTGCCTCAACTGCCATGCTCGCGGATATTTTTAAAACCGAGGGAGTTGATAGTCTTACGGGAATTGCCGCATCTGTGATGATGGCGACATCTGATACTCTCATTTATGTCATTTCCGTTTATCATTCGGCGGCAGGGATAAAAAAATCCCGCTTCACACTCGTTGCCGCGGCAGTATCAATGGTAGTAACAACTGCGGCTGCTATCGTTGTGAGCGGGTGGATGTTCAGTTAGTGTAAGGTGAAAGCACAAGGTAATCGCCCATTATGCGTTTGGCGTATGCGACCATATCATCGGGTGTGGCATAGGAGCCGTATAAGCGACCGGTGCCGTGATTCTTTGCCATATCGGCAGGATAGTCGCATAGAAAATAGAGATGCGAATTATAGTAGCTCGGACCGTAGAAAAACGCGGTCGGGATGAACTTCGGAGATTCAACATAAGCTGTGCCGTCGCTCATACCCACTATATCGAATGTGAGAAATCCGCCGACCATGTTCTGCCAATACTGCATGGCGGACAAAAGGTTGCCGAGAGAATAGATGCAGAGCGTTTCGCCTGCGTCTGTCTCTATCCATTCGATTGGCTGGAGCACGTGGGGATGATGACCGATTATAACATCAGCACCGTTTTCGGCGAGCAATTTTGCGACTCTGCGCTGTTCAGCACTTGGAGTTGAATTGTTTTCATCTCCCCAGTGTATTGAGACGATTACAAGATCACCTGCATTTTCTGCAAGCTCGCATTGACGAACTATATCTGCATCGTTGATGTAGGGAACGACCAGTTCCGATGATGCGGGAAGTCTGACACCGTTTGTTTCGTAGGTATATGTGAGGAAAGCAAGCTTAACTCCCTCACGCTCAATAACGCGGATATTATCGTAATCCTCGCGGTCACGGTATCCGCCGATCATCAAAATATCACTCATTTCATCGGATTTCCAGAAATCTATAGTCGCTTCAAGCCCCTTTGCGCCTTTGTCGCACATATGGTTGTTCGCGATTCCGACTATGTCAAAACCGATATCGAGAAGATCACGGCCGAGATCCTGCGGAGAGTTGAAATAAGGATATCCGGAAAGCGCAAATCCGTCTCCGCACATTAGCGTTTCCTGATTAATGAAAGACAGGTCGAAGCTTGCAATATAGTCAGCGACATCGGCGTACATCGGTTTGAAGTTGTACTCGCGTGTATCCGCGTTAGCGCGGTTTCGGGCATCAATGTATATACACGGATGTATAACATTGTCTCCTGCGGCGAGAAAGGAGATTCGCGCAGTTTCGGTCGGCTCACTGATGGGAGTCTCGGGAACCAGAGCGGTTTGTGTGTCATTTGTCGGATTGTTGTATTCATATTCTGCCTCGGGGGAAGTGATGCGTGTCGGCTCATTATCTGTATTTGCGCATGCGGTGAGGACAAGCATCAGTGCCGCGAGAATTAGTGAAAATTTCTTTTGCATGGTGTACCTCGATGTTTTTTGAGTTATACTTATTATATATTATATCACAGGATAAAAAATATGTAAACCGATTTTGTAAAAAGGATTGTATTTTTTGTCGAAATATGTTACAATAATTAGAGTAACTGTCGTGAATTCGTTTTGGCGGCGAATAGAAAGGATGTTTGACTGTGAAGCACTTTTTTATAATAAATCCCGCCGCTGGCAAGGGAATTGAATCTTCACCTCTGCTTGCTGCGATTAAGGATGCCTGCGAGGTATCATCCGCTGACTACGAAATATATATAACCGCAAAACGCGGCGATGCAACCGTATATGTAAGAAACAAAATAAAAGAAAAGCCGCAAGGACAAACATGGCGTTTTTATGCCTGCGGAGGAGACGGTACACTTTCCGAGGTTGTCAGTGGTGCGGCAAATTCAAATGCGGATGCCGTCTGCGGTGCGATTCCGGGCATTGAGGTGGGCTGTATTCCGATTGGCACGGGAAATGATTTTGTTCGCAATTTTACTTCACCGGAATTTTTTTGCGATATCACAAAGCAGCTCCTTGCCGATACTATCGAGATAGACTGTTACTCCTGCGGAGCAAACCGCTATGGGGTAAATATGATAAATATAGGTTTTGACTGTGATGTTGTAGTGAAAGCGGCAGAATTCAAAAAACGCCGTTTTATGCCCAAGAGTCTTGCCTATATTGCCGGTGTAGTTGCGCTTCTTCGCGACAATCCGGGGCGTGTGATACATGTACGCCGCGCGGACGGAAGTGAGGTTACAAAAGAATTTCAGCTTGTAAGCGCGGCTAACGGCGGTTGGTGCGGTGGCGGATTCCACTCAGCGCCAAAGAGTGCACTTAATGACGGACTTCTTGATGTAAGCCTTATTGATAAGGTGTCGAGGCGCGATTTTATAAGGCTTGTTGGTTCGTATAAGAGCGGAAAGCATCTTGAAACCAAGCTCGGCAAGAAAATTGTTGAATATACACACGCGAAGGCGGTTTCATTTGAGTTTGCCGAGCCGACAAATGTATGTATTGACGGTGAGATAAGCGTTATGGACAAACTTGAGGTGTCTATTGCCCCGCGAGCGATTGCGTTTGCAGTTCCCGTCGGCTGCCGTGTAAAATAAAAACAACGCGTTGTCTGCAAAATAACAGACAACGCGTTATTATTTATAATTATTTATCCCACATTATATATACGACCTTTGTGTCGGGCGATAGTCCGTGAAGCATGAGATAGACCTGCTCATGATAGAGATTGTCATACGGCATGGTGTATTTATAAACATCGTTTGGCAGATAGTAAAGAGATAACGGCTCACCGAGTGATGGGTCATATGAAGTGACCTGCTTGTAATTTTCCCTGTGTGCTTCAAGGTTTTCGTAATAACCGATTGGCACTGTTGCGAAATTTGCCAATGCGATACACACGGCAAGTGTCGGCAAAATCGGCAGCTTACCCCATCTTGAAAGTGCGAGCCATGCGGCGACGGCGATAAGCAGCAGTGCGATAAGAATAGGAGTAAAATCCCCGATTGCAATAACCAAAGCAGTAGCCGCGAGAAGAGCATAAATCAGAGGTGAATTTATCTCTATTATCGCGCGTGCTGTGGGGACTATCAAGAGAAGCAGAGAAATTGTAAGGGTTCGCGAACCAAATTCCGGCGAGATAAGCATTGCGCACTGCATGGCAACTGCGCACCATACAAAATACAGGTTGTCCGCCTCACCGTGCTCGAAGAAATCAAAAGCCGTTTTTATCATTACAACCACAAGCGGGATAATGAGTATTATCATAAACCAATACGCCCGAAGAATTTCAGGATTGATTGTGACGGCGTACAAATACCCGACAGTGGCTAATGCCGAAATAACAGTCAGCCAGCGCGCTTTTCTATATGAACGGTATGCGGTTATAATAAGAAGAGAAGCAATGAGCGCGCAGAGTCCGTTGGGACCAAGCACTACCGCGCCGAGCGTTGGTATGTTTTTGATAATTCGCTCAAAGAACGGCATTTCATAAAACTCGGGATAAAATACGGTGCGAGCAGAACTTCCGGGAGCAAGTACTAATGTGAGAAAACCGCCAGTAGCAGCGGTAAGATTAACGAGAAGCGGGGGCAGTATCGTACTCTTTTTTTGAATGAACGAATACACCATTAACCATATAATGGCAAGCAGTGCCGCCGCAGAAGCTTGTTCAGAAGTCGCACCTGCTATAAGTGCAAACAGTGCAAGAGGATATATTTTCGCTTCACGCGAGACTGCACGCCTGAGAAGATAAATATACCATAAAGTGAGCGTGGCAGGGAAGAGATAGTTGAGTGAGCCGGTCGCCCAATAAACGCTCTGACGAAGGATGGCTATTTCTGTCAGAGAAAATATAGCGCACACTGCTATGATTGCGTTTTTATACGTATCATTATCAGATTTTTCGCGCCATGTCTGTGCGGCGAGTTTTGCAAGTACGACGACGAGCGCCACCATGACGGCTATAGCGGCTATCCGCCAGAGATAAAAGCTGTATCCGAGCAGAAGCTCATCAATAAGATGAACGAGCGCTCGCCCGTTTGTATTCATATAGTGATTGACGTTTTCGCTTACCATATAGTCGGTTCCGTTTTTTACAAAGGCTGCGTAATAGTAGTCATCGCCGAAATATGTCGTAAAAAGGCAGGCAAATGAATGGATAACGATAAATATGGTGAGTACAATGCGGTGACGGTTTTTTATTAATATGTCGTTCAGTGATATCACTCCTCATTATAACATTGCCAAATGAATATATCTATATTTTACCACGACAGAAAAGCTTAGTCAAGAGGCTCCGCGGTCAATGATATAAGCATGATTCGAATTGCAAGAGAAAGCACAATTATATTCATGAATATACCTCTTTTTGATGCGCGATAAGGTGGATTTAAGGTGAAAAGTGCAATATTTCAAATAAAATCTTGCATATTTTCAAAAAGCCCTTGCTTTTTTTTACTTAATATGGTATAATAATAAATATATTATTTCCAAGTGGAGGAAAATCCATGCAACAGGCATTCAATAATTCTTTTATGAGAAATGCTCCGGTATCCGAAAGCAGTGAGCTTTTTGATTCGCTTTTGGCGAGTTCAAGAGAGCATTATTCGATTCCGGCATCGGCATTTACTAACTATAATGTAAAGCGCGGTCTGCGCAATCCTGACGGTACAGGTGTAATGGCGGGCATTACCAAGATAGGTAACGCGCACGGATATATTATTAACGAGGGCGATAAGATATCTATAGAGGGTGAACTTTATTATCGCGGTTATAATGTCGCGGATCTTATCCGCGGATATACCGAAGAGGGACGTTATGGCTTCGAGGAAACTGCATACATTCTCTTTTTTGGAGATCTTCCCACGAAAAAGCAGCTTGACGATT
>JAFQVU010000057.1 GCA_017407885.1 Clostridia bacterium | reverse complement strand
TGTGATTTTTCGTGAATTTGTGTTCATCACATCCCCACACCAAGACGGAGCTTGTCGGATATCATCGCGATAAATTCCGAGTTCGTCGGCTTGCCGCGCTGACGGCTTATTGTATAACCGAAATAGCGGTTCAGCGTATCAAGATCTCCTCTGTCCCATGCAACCTCTATCGCATGGCGAATGGCTCGTTCAACGCGCGAGGTCGTAGTCGCATACATCTTCGCTACGCTCGGATACAGCGATTTCGTAACATAGTTTATCATATCAGGATCGCTGACAGTCAGACCGATTGCACAGCGAAGATACGTGAATCCCTTAATATGCGCAGGGATGCCGAGATTGTGCAGTATTGTCGTAATCTGCGTTTCCATTGACTCCTCTTCATCGCTAATCGCCGCTGATGTGAATGTCCCCTGATCTAAGTAACTCTTGTCCGGCAGCGTCTCCCCCGTTTTTCGTCTGCCGGACAGTGCGCCGAATACCGCATCACAGAATTCGGGAATAGTAAACGGTCTGATAAGATAACTTGTCCGTGTCATCCGACACACCTCACGGAGTACATCCTCGTAATTTCGTTCACCGACAAATAAAATCATACTCGGACGGCATCCGACACCACTCTGCCGGCGGCTTTCATTGTAAGCAAGCTGCATCGCCTCCGCGCTTCCGATGGATGTTTCACACACCACAAGCGAATATTGTCTGTCATGCATCAGCCTTTCAGCTTCTTTAGCATCCCTTGCTTCATCCACTACCGCAAATCCAATGCGTTCAAGCAAGCTAACCATTTCACGCCGTCTGTCGATTTCTGCGCTGCATACCAAAAGTCTGCTTTGTTTTTCCGTAATCATGATATACTCCTTAAAGATTTGATTTTTTAGCCTTATTCGGCGGTATTTGTCATTACTTCCATATTATACCATATATTTACAGAAATTGCAATAGATAAAAACAAACTTTTCTTCCAAAGTTTGGAAGAAAAGTTTGTTAAATATTTACAGTTGGCTGTCGATAAAAGTCGAATGTTATCTTAGTTTTCTCACCTCGGGCATATTCGCAATCATCGCAATAAATTCCGCATCGCTCGGACGTCCGCTTCCGAAGCGGACAGTATGTCCAAAGTGCCGCTGCTGTATGTTCGGATCTCCGCCGCCCCATGCTTTGGTAATAGCACTGCGGATCGCGCTCTCAACACACGAAACCGTTGTATTATATGTATCGGCAATACGCGAGAATATCTTTTTTGTCAGACAGTTCAGCGAATCAGGCTCACGCACTGCTATTTGTATCGCATCAAGCAGATAAGTATGCCCCGTGCTTCCGACTTGAACGTTTAATTCTTTAAGTATTTCAAAAATACGTTCTTCAAGAGTCGGCGGCTTTTTTTGCAACAGCTCATAATTCATTGTACAGATCTCCGTTAGTTCAATCTCAAATCCCGATTGATATATTTAAATTATATAAAAGTATATCACACAAAAATTCATTTGTCCAGTATTATTTTGATTTTT
>JAFQVU010000009.1 GCA_017407885.1 Clostridia bacterium | reverse complement strand
TTTGAAAGGGGTGTGGGGGAAACTTGCTCACTCTGCGAGTGAGTCCTAAAAAAAGTTTCCCCCACAAAAAAACTTAAAACGAGGTAACTTACTCAATGGCAAACACCACTCAGAGAGGCGGTCGCGGGACGGATGCTCCGAGATGCTCGTTCTGCGGACGTACCGAGGATAAGGTTACATTTTTGATACCGTCGCCGACCGGTGCGATCATATGCAACTACTGCATTGACGCCTGCAACGCGATAATAAAAGAGCAGCTTGAGACGAACAAAAGCGACTTCCTCGACAAGGGTGCGCCGCTTACACTCGAGACACTGCCGAAGCCGAAGCAGATCAAGGAATCGCTTGACGAATACGTGGTAGGGCAGGATGACGCTAAGGTAAATCTCTCGGTTGCCGTATACAACCACTACAAACGAATCCTCCAGAAGGAGCGTGCGGCGAAATGCAAGGCGGCTTCCGAGGAGACCGAGATACAGAAGAGCAACGTACTGCTGCTCGGTCCGACGGGTGTCGGCAAGACATATCTTGCCCAGACGCTCGCAAAGACCCTGCGCGTTCCGTTCGCCATCGCCGACGCGACAACGCTGACCGAAGCGGGCTATGTCGGTGAGGATGTTGAGAATATTCTCCTGCGTCTTATTCAGGCGGCGGATTTCAATGTTGAAGAAGCCGAGAAGGGCATCATCTACATCGACGAAATTGATAAAATCTCGCGCCGCAGCGAAAACCGCTCGATCACAAGAGACGTTTCCGGCGAGGGCGTACAGCAGGCACTGCTGAAGATCCTCGAAGGTACCACAGCAAACGTTCCTCCGCAGGGCGGACGCAAGCATCCCAATCAGGAATTCATCCAGATAAACACCGAGAATATTCTGTTCATCTGCGGCGGCGCGTTCGATACCATCGAGGAGCTGGTCGAAAACCGCATGGGTTCGTCGACCATCGGCTTCGAAGGCACGGTACAGACCAAGGCGGAGAAGCTGAAGCGCAATGCGTACAAGGAAGTCGTACCGCACGACATCGTCAAGTTCGGTCTTATTCCCGAGCTTGTCGGTCGTCTGCCGGTCATCGTCGGACTTGACAATCTCGATGCCGAGTCGCTGGTACGCATCTTAAAGGAGCCGAAGAACGCCATCACCAAGCAGTATAAGCAGCTTATCGGCATAGACGGCGTTGAGCTGGAATTCACCGACGAAGCGCTCGACCGCATTGCAAAGCTCGCCATCGAACAGAACACCGGCGCACGCGGCCTGCGTTCGATTATGGAAAAGCTGATGCTCGGCGTCATGTACGAGGTCCCGTCGCGCGACGATATCGCCAAGGTCATCGTGACCCTCGATACCGTGAACGGCGGCGAGGTCGAGTATGTGATGAAGGCCGAAGCGGCTGCAAAGTAATTTGATAATCTCTTCCCGGACGGTTCGCCGTTCGGGTTTTTGTTTCACAAACCCCACATACTCACAAATCCAACCAATATAATTGCCTTTCTGCACAAAAAAATCGTGACGAAATTGTTAAAAATAACATATGCCGATTGATTATTTGACAAAAATATGTTATAATAAATCTTTGTTGGGAAGATAATACACCAATATAAAACGTTTATAAAAAACAAATCTATATATAAGGAATGATACAAATTGATACGTGAGGATCTGAGAAACGTCGCAATCATCGCGCACGTTGACCACGGCAAGACCACTCTTGTGGATGAAATGTTAAAGCAGGGCGGTATCTACCGTGACAATCAGGAGACCACCGAAAGAGTCATGGACTCAAACGATCTTGAAAAGGAACGCGGCATT
>JAFQVU010000056.1 GCA_017407885.1 Clostridia bacterium | reverse complement strand
CGTATCCGTCGATATATTCACCGAGGCGGTCATGTCGCCCGGTGCGCAGATATTCGCGGTAGGTTACGCTGTCTTCGCAGATAAGATAATATATTCCACTGCAGTGCCACGCGGAGCTTGCTTTAGGCAATGTATATAGGGCGGCAGAAATGAGGCTTTGAGCCGTGAGTCGGGAGCATACGGCAAGCAAATTTTCAAGTCTTTCAAAACGGTAAACACTTATTAATTTTATCGCTTCATTGGCATCCGGCTCTGTTTCACGTCGTAAGGTAAGGCGTGTTATGTAAATTTCAGCACCGCCGTCACGGGAAGGGTAAAGCTGTATAAAAACCTTATCGTCTGCCGCATCAAAGCCCGATACTCGCTTGACGTCGGCTAAAAGCTCACGAAATGCCTGCCTTGTCAGAGTGTCCTCGCTGTCCATTGTTTCGCAGTCGAGATCATACTTGTCGAGATCTGACTTGGTGAGCATAAGCTTCAATTTCCCCGGGCTTATGAGTATATGTTCCATCTGAATGATCCTTTCGGTATATATTAAAAGCGGTACGCTGGGCGCACGCAGAGTAGTCTCACTAATATTATAATCAAATGTATGCAAAATTGAAACCCCTAAATTTTTTCCATCACACATTTGTATGGGTGTAAGTATTATTAAAAAATTAAAAATTTTCAAAAAACTATATCTTTTAGGCAAATTATATGGTATAATATAATTATTACACAAATCGAAAGGAAATACGACCATGACGTGGGAACAACTCGAAGCCGCTTGTTCGGCTTGTAATAAGTGTGCACTTTCACAGACCCGCACTAATTGCGTTTTTGGTACCGGAAGTAAAAATGCAAGACTTATGTTTGTAGGCGAAGCGCCGGGGGAAAAAGAGGATCTGTCCGGAATACCGTTTGTCGGTGCCGCCGGCAAACTTCTCGACCGATTTTTAGACGCAGTTGATATCCCACGCGAGGACGTTTACATAGCTAACATCCTTAAATGCCGCCCGCCGAAAAACCGTGATCCTCTGCCAGCCGAGGAGGATGCATGCATAGGATATCTTGAAGAGCAGATAGCGCTTATCGATCCCGAGCTTATCGTGTGTCTCGGGCGTATTTCAGCGATGCGGCTTATCAAGCCGGATTTCAAGATAACAAAGGAGCATGGAATCTGGTATGAGCGCGGCGGCAAGCGGATATGCGCTGTTTACCATCCCTCTGCACTTCTGCGCGATCCCCATAAAAAAGAGGACATGCTTACCGATATGAAGAGGATAAAGGCCGAGCTTGATAAGTCGATATGAAAAGGTAGGAAAAAATGAAGATTCTTCTAATGATGACGGGCGGAACGATCAGTACGACCGCCAATGACAGCGGACATCTTGCTGCAAACGGAAGAAATACGGTATCTCTGCTTGCCAAGCGTCTTAATGAGGATGGTATTACCGATGTAGATTTTGAGTATTCACATCCGCTTGACATCCTTAGCGAGAACATGACATTTCCGCGGCTTAACCGCTTGCTTGATGCTTTTGCGGAGATTGATCCCGAACCGTATTCGGCGATCATTGTTGCTCACGGGACAGATACACTCGCTTACACATCGAGTCTTCTTTCATTAGCGCTTGCAGGCTGGTGGGACAAGCCGATATTCCTTGTGTCGAGCGACTATACACTGACTGATCCGAGAGCAAACGGTCACGCCAATTTCCGTGCAGCGGTTGAACTTGCAATGAAGGGTTTCGGCGCAGGAGTGTATGTGCCGTACCGTAATTCTGACGGTGTTACCTATCTTCATCACGGCGCGCATCTTCGCCAGTGTGCCAACTTTACGGGAGATTTTTACTCTGCCGATATGTGTCCGTATGCTGAAGCGGCACCGTATAAAATACAGGTCGAATATCCGCTTATCGGTGCGCTCAGGCATCTCGATGAATGTGTTATGCGCATAGAGCCGTATGTTGGAATAGATTATTCGCTTTACCGACTGCCGCCGCATATTCGTGCGGTGCTTCACGGAAGCTATCATTCGGCGACTGCGTGCTCCGAACGCGCAACGCAAAGTGAGGGCTATACGCGACGTTCCGCGCTCTTCTTGCTTGACGAGTGCAAGCGCCGTGGGATTGATGTGTTCTTATCCCCACTTTCCGAGCATATGCGTGCTTCTTCCGGTACTTACTCGACGACTGCCGATCTTGCGCGCCGTGGAATGAAGCCGATATTTTCACTTACAAACGAGTGCGCTTATATGAAGCTTGCCCTTGCATATTCCCTCGGATATGAGGCAGATGAGGTATCTTCATTTATTGAGCGCGAAATCGCAGATGAAAAGATAGAGTGGTGATATAAGTGGAAAAATTAAAATTCAGGGTTATCGCCTCGGATCCGCTTTACGGACGTGCTTTGCAGCTTGAGCTTATGCGGCTCGGACTTGTTGAAGCGGATGAAAACGCGAAGGATTATCATGTTCTTGCGGCAGAGGGACTAT
>JAFQVU010000055.1 GCA_017407885.1 Clostridia bacterium | reverse complement strand
TCATAAAAGCTCACCTCCGCTTCAACGCCGAAATTGTTGGCTATGTATGCTTTAAAGTCACTCTCTATCAGTCCGATTCTTTTTTTTGCTTCCACGGTTATTACTTCCCCGTTGTATTTCACGGAAATGTTTTCGCCGTCGAGGGAAAATTTATCGCAGAGCGCCTCCTCGATATGCATGGCGACCACCGAATTTGCATGCGAAAACGCTTCGATGCTATCATACGAGAAATCAACTCCCGAGGCAAGCGCGGGTATCATACCAAGCAGGCTTTTAATCGGGGATAGGAGCACGAGAAGTATAAAGAGTGATATTAAATATTTTACATATTTTTTCATTCCTCCGTCCGGTATAAACCCCTCGATAAGCGCCGATGCCGCCGCCGCGGCTATTATTGACATGATGAATCCTTTGAGTTCTGACATTTTATTTACCATGTCTTTGCAAGGCAAAGACTTCCTTATTTGTCGATATTTTTGTCGGTTTCGCATGCGAAATTGGCGGCGAAGTCGGCAAAGACAAAAATTCGTAGCGTGAAAAATTTATTTTTCACGCTATACCTCCGTTAGACAAGTGCCGGAACGCTCTTGGCAAACAGTGCGAGAGCGTACACAAACATGAGTGCGGCAATAACGCAGACCGCCCCTAAAAAGCCGAGCAACCCACACATTTCCGTAAGAAGTGATTTTTCTTTGTCGAGTCCGATAACATCTGCCGCCGTTTCCGATATACTCACCCCGAGCCGTGTCAAAAGTATATTTAATATCACCGGAAGCGTCATGACCGCGATAATGATGACTCCCACCCATCCGAAAGTCCCTTTTATGAGCGACAAACTGCTCGCCACCGCGCCTACTGCATCACTCGCAATTCCGCCGACAACGGGGACTGTGTTGGATGCTGCGAATTTGATGGCACGCATGGATAGGCTGTCCGCGCGCGCGGCGATTGATGTTTGAAAGGTCATTACCGCCGAGATTATTGCCGAGATAAGCGCAATTACCCAAACGAGCACACCGCGCACCAATTTTGAAATGCCGCCAAGCTTCAATGTGCCGCCGATACCCGAAGCGACTGCGAGACCGAAGCAGAGCTGAAGTATCGGAAAAAGCACTTGCGATGTGAGTATTTCTACAAATGCAAGGGCAAGCATCATTCCGTTTGCCGAAACTGCCGCCGTACCGATATTCCCTCCTGCCGTACTTATGGCAATCATCACGGGGACCATCGCGCCCACAACTGCCGACAGGCGTTGGAGATATTCGTGCACAGTCTCGGCGAGACTTATCGCGGTGGTGTAGAGCGTTAGTATTATGCACAGTCCGGAGATGAATTCAAAAAGCGATACGAGTGAATCCGAGCGAAGCATTCCTTTAAGCGCGGATAGCGCCGATGCGATAAGTATCAGCCCGAGAGTCATCGAAAGATTTTTTAATGCCGGAGAAAGCGCGGCAGACAGTGCGTTTTTTATAAGATTGAAAAAATATTCGGCACTGAAAGCAGCGGAAAAACCTTCGGGGGCAAACGGGTTACCATTCGGAAGTCGTGCACGAACCTCGTCGGGCAGTGCATCGAGCACGGAGTCGGTGTCAAATTCATCTATTTGGTATAATTCCGAGGAAATCTCCGTGGTTTCTTCTGCCTTTATCGGTAAGATAAAGCACACCGCGAGGGCAATTACAGTGAGTATACGTAAAAACTTCATATCTGCATTATCTGTGCCGCGAGTGTCAGCAGCTCGCCGATGAGGGGCAGGCAAAGTAGAAGTATTTCAGCTTTGCCGATAAGCTCAAGCTTTGAAGCGAGTGCCGTTTCTCCTGCATCACGGCAGACCTCTGCCGAAAGCTGTACTGCGAGCGTGATGCCGAGCGCTTTGGCAAGGGTTGACATATAGCCGGAAAAGGCTGTATTAGATACCGTGTCGGAAATAAAATCGAATACAGGCAAAAAGGTCATCACCGCCGCGCCGAGAAGTATCGCTGCCGCCGCGAGACTGACAAGTCCTGCGAATTCGCTTTTTTGCGAACGAAGTGTGAGAATAGCCGCAAGCGCGCAAAGCGCCGCACCGCAATATTTTATCATACCCTAAAACCCGAATACCGAGCGTATACTCGAAAACAGCGTGCCGAGCTTGTCAACGAGCATAAGCATCACGATTATTATTCCGGCAAGTGAAACGAGCACTGCCTGCTCATCACGCCCGTACTTTGCGAGAAGCTGATAAGCGATGCTTACAGTGAGTCCGATTCCGGCTACCTTTAAAATCAAGCTTACATCCATGTTTGTTCTCCGTTATACTAAAATTACCGCCAGCATGAGTCCCGAGAGAAATCCGAAGGTGCGGAAAAGACGCCCTTTTGACGCCGACTCGTTTCGTGCGGATTCGTAAAATCTGGCAAACCGCTTTGCAAAATAAGCACAGTGCCGTTCCTCTTCATTTGCATCCCCCCGTCCGAGAGAGCTGAAAAATTTTTCAAGTTCACCGATTTCCCCGTCGTTAAGAAAGAGACTTTCGCGGCATTCGCCGAGTGCTGCCGAGGCTCCACTGCTGCGTAATACTCGAAGAAAACCGCATTTTTCAAGTCTTGCATCCTTGAAATCACAATAAATTCGGTCAAGCGGCGCTAAAAATCCGCCTATTTGTGCGCCGATATGGGTAATAAGCGCGCCGAAGGCTTCGAGCTGTTCTGCCCGCACGCGGTACATCGCCGATGCTGAAAAGCCCACCGAAACAGATGCGGCGAATATAAAAATGGCACCGATTAATTTTATCATACCGAGCACCCACAGACTTCCTCGCGCGGAGCGTAACTGCAAACAAAAGAGCGAGCCATGCGCCCGTTCACTGTCTCGCGTGCGAGCCCGACGTATCCCGAAAAAACGCCTGCGTCATGTAGCAAATGTATACTCGGACGCGCAAGAAGCTCCGTAACGCTTGCCGCGTGTGCGCTTGCTATTATCGGAACGCCCGTATTTTGTGCCGTGAGAAGCTGTCGTGCTTCATCGGCATCCCCAAGCTCGTCACAGATTAATACTTCGGGGCAGAGGGTTCGCGTGGCAATTTCGATGCCGAGTGCACGGGGGTATCCTATCAATACATCGCAGAGAGTGTCCGAGAACATTTCTTCGATATAAAGCTCTCCTCGGGTGTCAATGAGCGCAACTCTGCGTGAAAGCTCACCGCCGAGTCGTGCGGCAAGGTCGCGCAGAACGGTGGTCTTACCGACACCGGGAGGTGAGTAGATGAGAAGCGAGCGTATATTCGGCGGCTCCCAGCAAAATTTCATTAACCGTTCACTCACACCGCGTAAAATATGCGGTATGCGGATATTGAGCGAGCTTATCTCCGCAACTGCGCGCCCGTCCGCCGCAAGTGTACCGCCCACACCGATTCGCACACCGCCGTGGGCACGGATATATCCTGCACGTATCGTATCGGCATGAGCATACACCGAGCCGCGGCAGAGCTTTACCACACATTCCGAAAGCTCCTGCGGCGAAAGTTTTTCAGTTAATGGAATATTCTGTCCCAAATGTGTCACGCTTGACGGTCTGCACGCACGCAGACGTATCTCGGATATATCTGATGCTCGAACACGTCCGCCCCCAATAAGCGAAGCAAGCTCTGCACTGATGTTTTGGGGCAAACATCTCTCGATTAAAGGCGGCAGAAATTTATTGTCGCGCATAATTCATCGTCCTTTTTTGTTATTACTAAATATATACGGACAAGCAAGAAAGAAAATAACCGCAAAATAAAAAATTAAGCTGTGCTCGTTTTGAGACAGCTTAATTTTTGCGGTGTGTAAGTATACAATATTAGATTTTAAGAATAAAAGTCATGGCTGCCGACCGTGGTAAGATACGGACGGTTTGCGGGTACCCAGAAGTTTGTAGCTAATGCAGGATTGAGAAAATACATCGCCGAGCGGGAGATATAGTAAGAATCAAGACAGAGCTTGGCGGCGATAATGCTTTCCTCCGAAGGTGTATTATATATACTTCCGTTCGCGGTGGGGGTGAACTGCACGCCGTAATTTTGGTCGAAAATAACGTCGTATATGCTGTTCGGGAATTCACTGCTTGCGACTCTGTTCATGATGACATTTCCAACAAGAATTTTCCCCTCCATCGGCTCGCCGAGTGACTCCGCATGTATAATGCGCGACAACCAATAAAGCTCGTCCGAATTGTAGAATTCATCTCCCGATACGATTCTGTCACCCACAGTCGCGTAAAGGTCAACCGAGCGCGTCTCCTCTCGCCATTCAACGTCCGCATTGTATGCTTTGGCAAGCGAGCGAATCGGCACATACAGCATGCCGCTGACAGATATGACATTAGATCCGCCGAGATAGCGCCCCTCGGCTTCAAGGTAGCACGAGCCATCACGGGCGCTTATCGTTGCAAACGGAGTGACTGCACGCAATTCTTCGGCAGTACCGATTATTTCGGCAGTGCCGCCGGACAGCACATCATTCGCGGTGTCAAAGGGGACGTATGTAGTAGTACCGATGAGCAGTGCGCCGATTTCGGTGTCACTTCCGTTCAGGCGGATGTCAATCTCCTCGTACGCCGCAATGCTCGATGCGAGCATTGAAAGGCAGATGAAAGCTGCAAAAAGTATTCGTAATCTCTTCATTAAAAACCTCCTTTTTACAATAGAAAAACGTGTACGGCATTCTCTGCCGTACACGTATATTTTATCATAAAAGAGGGAGTTTTTCAACGCACAATATATGGCATGGAAACGCTTCCATATCATGCTTAATACGCGATACCCCAATAAACGAGCTGTTTTGCAGGCTTTCCGCAGCATACGCATTTGTCGGAGATTGCCTTCTGCTCAAGCGGTACACAGCGAGAGCCGACACCGGTCACTTCCTTGACCTTGTCCTCGCACTCGGGATCGCCGCACCACATAGCGCGCACAAATCCGTCACCGTTTTCCTCGCGCTTCTTGATGATCTCGTCCATAGTCTCGCAGTTGAATGTGCGAGCTTCGCGGTTTGCGAGAGCCTTAGCGTAAAGACCGTCGCGGACCGCCTGAAGCTTCTCGGCAACAGCCGCCTCGAGATTTTCAAGGCTGACAACTGTCTTTTCGCGGTCATGACGGGTAACGAGCACGCACTGACCTGCCTCGATATCACGAGGACCGATCTCGATACGTACCGGTACGCCCTTCATTTCGTATTCGGCATACTTCCATCCGGGTGAGTTGTCGGAATCGTCGAGCTTCACGCGGAAATCGCCCTTCAGTCTGTCGGCAAGTCCCTTTGCTGCGTCGATGACGCCTTCCTTGTGTGCCGCAACGGGGATGATAACGACCTGAATCGGTGCTACCGCAGGCGGCAGGACGAGACCGTTATCGTCGCCGTGAGTCATGATGATGCCGCCGATCATACGGGTGGTGCATCCCCACGAGGTCTGGAACGGATGAACGAGCTTGTTTTCCTTATCTGTGTATGTGATATCAAATGCTTTTGCAAAGCCATCGCCGAAATAGTGCGAGGTTGCCGCTTGAAGCGCCTTACCGTCGTGCATAAGTGCCTCGATAGCGTAAGTATCCTCCGCACCTGCGAACTTGTCGCTCGGAGTTTTCGCGCCCTTTATTACCGGGATAGCGAGATCCTTTTCGTGGAAATCGGCGTACACGTTGAGCATCTGAACAGTCTCTGCACGTGCCTCCTCTGCGGTTGCGTGCATGGTGTGTCCCTCCTGCCAGAGGAACTCACGCGAGCGCAGGAACGGACGTGTGGTCTTTTCCCAGCGGACTACCGAGCACCACTGATTGTAGAGCTTGGGCAGATCGCGGTAAGAGCGGATTATGTTAGCGTAATGCTCGCAGAAGAGCGTTTCGGATGTCGGACGGACGCACAGACGCTCGGTCAGCTTCTCGCTTCCGCCGTGAGTTACCCATGCAACCTCGGGAGCAAAGCCGGCAACATGATCCTTCTCCTTCTCGAGAAGCGATTCGGGGATGAACATAGGCATATATACATTCTCGTGTCCAAGCTCCTTAAAGCGGGTGTCGAGATTCTTCTGAATAAGCTCCCAAATAGCGTAACCGTACGGACGGATGATCATGCAGCCCTTTACGCTTGAATAGTCGATAAGATCGGCTTTTTTACAGATATCTGTATACCACTTCGCGAAGTCGGTGTCCATTGACGTGATCGCTTCGACGAGTTTTTTGTCGTTTGCCATGATTATAATCATTGCTTTTGCGTTAGCAAAAGCTTCCTTTCTCGCCTTCTTGGGCGTGGTTTGCTACAAAAGGCAGTTTGAAAATTTATTTTCAAACTTTTTCCTTTCAAATAAACATAATAACAATATTATACATTGATTTTGTGCTCGTGTCAATAGCTGTGAGAAAAAATCACGCCACAAAGCGGTTATTGCTCGATTACGGTGAGCGAATATCCGTCCGAGCTTATAATCACAGTGCCCATTTTGTCGGTGCGAAGTATAGTTTCACAGCCGGCATCTTCGAGCCGTGCCAAAACCTCGCCGCGCGGATGGCTGTAGTCGTTTTCTCTGCCGCTTGACGATACTGCAATCTGCGGTGAAACCGCCGCGATAAATTCAGCAGACGATGCGGTGTTTGCACCGTGATGCGCGAGCTTCAAGAACTCGCAGTCAAGCTCGTCCGCGGAATACGCATCAAGCATAAGCTTTTCGACTTTCGATGTGATATCTCCCGTAAAGAGAAAATCCATTTCTCCGTATGAAAGCTTGAAAACGAGACTCATATTGTTCGTGTCGTCCGTATATTCAAGCGGCGCGAGAAATTTTATTTTTATACCGCCGAGGGAGTATTCATCGCCGGGCGACGGGTAAACTGCGTTGATGCTATACTTCGCGATTCTATCCTCAAGTGCTTCACGCGGGAATGATTCCTCGCTCGCGTTTGACATAAACACAGTTCCAACCGTGAAACAGTCAAGTACCATATCAGCACCGCCGATATGGTCATCGTGCGGATGCGAGCAGATAAGATAATCTATCGTATCAACTCCGCAGGCATCAAGATGCGCCCTTACATCTGCCTCGGAATCATTTGTACCGGCATCAATAAGAATGTTGCCGGCATTACTGCGCACAAGCATACTCTCCGCTTGACCGACGTCAATAACGTGTATCTGAATCTCGTCCTCTGACAGCTCGGATGTGAATATCTTCGGAAGTGACGGATATTTGAGTCCATCGGTGAATCTGCCGAGCAGCTCGGCTATGCGCTCGCCGAAGATAATGTATACGACTGCCGCCGCTACAATTAATACAGAGAGAAACAGATTCTTAAATTTACGCGGTTTTCTGCGCATATCAGAATTTCATAGTTAATGCGATGCGGTGCTTTTTGAGGTCAACCGACTTTATCTTGACCTGTACCACGTCGCCGACGGCAAGCACCTCACTCGGATGCTTGATATATTTCTCACTGATCTCGGAAATGTGCACAAGTCCGTCATGGTGTACGCCGATATCTACAAATGCGCCGAAGTCGATGACGTTTCGCACTGTGCCCGTGACTATCATATCGGGCTTTAAGTCGTTTATGTCGAGAATGTCATCGCGCAGTATAGTCTGCGGCAGATCGTCACGCACATCGCGTCCCGGCTTTTCAAGCTCGCTGATTATATCAACAAGCGTAGGTTCGCCGACCGAAAGCTCTTCACAAACCTGCTTGAATCCGTCTTTTTTGACCTTTTCACGAAGTCCGGCAAGACGCGAGAGACGCACGTCATCGGTCGTATAATTGTATTTTTCGAGGAGCTGTCTTGCAATGCCGTAGCTCTCGGGGTGAACTCCCGTGCAGTCAAGTATCTCGGATGAACCCGATACACGAAGGAATCCGGCACACTGCTCGAACGCTTTATCGCCGATACGCGGCACCTTTTTTATCTGTGCACGCGACTTGAATTCGCCGTTCTCTTCGCGGTACTTAACGATATTTTTCGCCGATGTAGTATTTATTCCGGCGACATAGGACAGAAGTGAGTAGGATGCGGTATTGACGTCAACTCCGACCGAGTTTACGCAGTCCTCGACCACGCCTCCGAGTGCTTCATCAAGGCGCGCAGGCTTCATGTCGTGCTGATACTGCCCGACTCCGATAGCCTTCGGATCGATCTTTACCAGCTCGGCAAGGGGATCCTGCAGACGGCGTGCAATTGATATCGCGCTTCTCTGCATAACATCGTAGTCCGGGAATTCCTCGGTCGCCTGCTTTGAGGCGGAATAAACGGATGCGCCCGCTTCGCTGATGACTGCGTACTTCACGTCCGCGTCAATCTCTTTCAGAAGACCTGCGATGAAAATTTCGCTTTCCTTTGATGCAGTACCGTTTCCGATAGCGATAACGCCGACGTTGTGCGCGTCAATAAGGCGCTTCACGATACGCTTTGATTCTTCGGTTCTTTCCTGCGGTTTCATCGGGTAAATGACCGCTGTGTCGAGCACCTTGCCGGTCTTGTCAACCACGGCAAGCTTACAGCCGTTACGATAACCGGGGTCATATCCGAGTGCGGTTTTACCTTTGAGCGGCGGCTGCATAAGAAGATTCTTTAGGTTGACCTCGAACACCTTAAGCGCACCCTCGCATGCATCGTCAAACATGGACGAGCGTATCTCGCGTTCAATGGACGGAGCGATAAGACGGTCATAGCTGTCAACAATAGCGCGCTCCACGTACTCCTTTGCCGGACTTCCGTTTTTCTTTAAAATCCTTGAATAAAGGAAATTAAGCACGATGTCGCTCTGCATATTGATAGACACTTTAAGAAATTCCTCTTTTTCACCGCGGTTGAGAGCAAGAATACGGTGACCGGGGAGCTTCTTTAAGCGCTCCTTGTACTCATAATACTGCGAATATACCGAGTCCTCATCCTTTGCGGCAGAGGATACCATTTCACCCCAATCGAGCGTGAGTGCGCGGATAGCTTTACGGAAATCGGCGTTATCGGAAATATCCTCGGCGATGATGTCGCATGCACCGGCAAATGCATCCTCGGCGGTTTCGATTGAAAGCTCGGGGTTTATGAGAGATGCTGCCATATCGTCAAGCGACGGCTCGTAAGTCTCTTCCTGCGCGAGAATAGCCTCTGCGAGCGGTTCAAGCCCTCTCTCACGCGCAACGGATGCGCGAGTTTTACGTTTCGGGCGGAACGGACGGTAAATGTCCTCGACCTCGGCGAGTATTGTGGCAAGCTCGAGCGCCTTTTCGATTTCGGGAGTCATTTTCTCCTGCTCGGTGATAAGCGCATGAACTTCCGCCTTGCGTGCTTCAAGGTTACGAAGGTATGTAAGACGCTCGGAAAGATTACGCAGGCTCTCATCGTCAAGTGAGCCGGTGACCTCCTTACGGTAACGTGCAATAAAGGGGATGGTGTTGCCGTCATCAATAAGCGCGACGGTATTCTTCACCTGTTCCTCGGTTAATGAAAGCTCTGCGGCGAGCTGTTTTGTGATGTCCATTGGTTTCTCCTTATTTTAAAAATGATCTTATATGTTCTTCTTCATCTTGCGTCAATTCGCGCCATTCTCCGCGCGCAAGCGATGTATCGAGCGGTATACCGGCAAATTCGACACGCTCAAGATATATGACCTTGTTGCAGACCGCTTCAAGCATCCGCTTGACTTGGTGGAATTTTCCCTCGGTGAGCGTGAGGTATCCCGACATATTATCTTCACATAGCGTGAGTAATGCCGGCTTTGTAAGCTCGCCGTCGAGTGTGACTCCGGATTCGAGACGCCGACGGTCATCCTCGGTGATATGACGTTCGGCTCTAAAATAGTAGACCTTTGACACATGGTGCTTTGGCGAGAGCAGTCTGTGACACAGTTCACCGTCATTTGTTAATATGAGCAGACCGAGGGTGTTTTTATCAAGTCTGCCGCACGGGAAAAGTCCGAGACGACGTTCCCGCTCACCGAGCAGCTCAAGTACCGTCCGCTCACGCGGATCGTCGGTGGCGGAGATATACCCCTCGGGCTTGTTTAACATTATATAAGTGAATTTTTTATATTTTATTTCCCGGTCGAAAAAAGTGATCGTGTTTTTGTCGGGATCAACATGCGTATCGGCTGCTTTGACAACAATGCCGTCCACCGTGATTTTTCCGGCTTTCGCCGCTTTTTTACATTCGGTGCGGCTGCATATGCCCATTTCGGAAAGAAGCTTGTCAAGTCTCATGTGAACAGTCCTATAAGCGCACTGCAGATGAATATTGCCGCAGTTCCGAAAATAATAAGTCCGACAACAAACCCGAGCAGGAACTCGTGTACAGGCGTGCGCTCCTTTTCTTTCTTCTTTTTCTTTTGCCGCGGCTTTGATTTCTGTAAAGATACAGGAACCGGCAGGGCAGATTTTTTCGCCGGCTTTATCGGAGAGATACGCTCGTTCTGCGGGCGTGCCGGGGGACGGCGCAACTGCTCATAGCGTATACCGCCCTGCGGAGCTCTGCGCGGATCATGTACGACGCGCGGTGGGATATTATTTTGACGCGGCGGCAGATTTTTTTGAAGCTCGGTGCGCTCACGTGTTGGGATGCTCGGCATACGCATTTTCCTCCATTTTAAGTGATAGCAAAGTCATTATTGACTCCATAACTATATTTTAACATAATATCCCCGAAAAGTAAAGCGAAGTGAAGAATTTTTTTCATACTGACGGAAAAATCATAGGGGTTTTCTTAAAATATCGGCAAAATAACCCTTAAAACTTTTAAAAAATGCTTGCAATCGGCAGGATTTTGTGCTATAATATATACGTTATGTGCCCTCTGGGGCAGGTAATGAGGTCGGTCCTCTGCGAAGCTCTGCACGAACGCCCTCAATCACTTAATATTTTTAAGGAGGAAGCCACAATGGATTTAATCAAGGCTTTTACAAATGAGCAGCTTAAGGAAAACGCTCCCGTGCTTAACGTTGGCGACACCGTTAAGATTCACAACAAGATCAAAGAGGGTAACAGAGAAAGAATTCAGATGTTCGAAGGTACCATCATTGCAAAGAACGGCGGCGGTATTTCCGAAACCTTTACCGTAAGACGTGTATCCTACGGCGTTGGCGTGGAGAAGACCTTCCCGGTACATTCCCCGAACGTTGAAAAGGTTGAGATCATCAGACGCGGTAAGGTTAGACGTGCAAAGCTGTACTATCTGCGCGACAGAGTCGGCAAGAGCTCCAAGGTTAAGGAACAGCTTTAATCGTAACTTCATACGAAAACAAAATGGGATGCCATGCGGCATCCTTTTTGTTTTGCATCAAAACGGAAATTGTAAAAATATTTAGCAAGAGATTGACATTTTTAATAGACGGTTGTATAATTTAATCTGTATAATTTAATATGTATATAAAAAGATTGGAAGGATACTTATATGAAAAAAATTGCCGCAGTCGTTGATAAGTACAGTGAACTAATACTTGCCGCAGAGAGATATATCTGGAAAAATCCCGAAACGGGATATAAGGAATTCAAAACCTCGGCATATATGAAAGAAAAGTTCGAAGAGCTCGGATATGAGATAACCGAAGCCGACGGCATTACCGGATTCTACACCAATATAGATACTGGGTGTGAAGGCCCGGAGCTTCTCATTTTAGCAGAACTCGATTCCATAATATGTCCCACCCATCCGGACTCCGACCCAATCACCGGAGCTGTCCATTCATGCGGACACAACGCACAGTGTGCGGCTTTGATTGGAATTGCGGCGGCGCTTAAAGAGCCGGGAGTACTTGACGGTCTCTGCGGCAAAATCCGACTTTGCGCAGTCCCTGCGGAGGAGCTTCTTGAAATCGATTACCGTTCCAAGCTTAAAGCAGAGGGCAAGATAAAGTATTTTGGCGGAAAGAGCGAATTTCTCTCTCGAGGTTATTTTGACGGAGTAGATCTCGCGTTTATGGTACACATTTCGAACGACGGGTTCACTGTTGATCCCGGCATGCTTGGCTGTATTGCCAAAAGTGTTGAGTACAAAGGGAAGGCGGCTCATGCCGGCGGCAGTCCGTGGGAGGGGTGCAATGCACTTTATGCGGCAGCATGCGGCATAAATGCCGTCAATGCAATACGCGAGACATTTAAGGACTCTAATCTTATAAGAGTGCATCCGATAATCACACACGGCGGTGACATGGTTAACGCCATTCCCGAGAGCGTAAGCCTTGAAAGCTATGTCAGAGGGCGCACCTTTGAGTCAATCGCAGAGGCCAACAAGCACATGAATCGGGCGCTTATCGGCGGTGCTGTCTCACTTGGCGCAAACATTGATATAAAAGATATCCCAGGTTATGCACCGTTAATAAATGCTCCGGGCATGATTGAACTTTGCAAGGAAGCGCTGGAGGAGGCTGTACCGGGGACGCCACTTAACATCTCAACAGAGTTCCGGACAGGAAGCACTGATATGGGTGATCTATCCTGCATTATGCCTGTTGTTCATCCGTTTGCGCCGGGGGCAAGCGGCACGAGTCACGGAAGTGATTATTCGATATCTGACCCGCAAACAGCATGTGTTACAAATGCGAAGTGGCAGCTTGCCATGATTAAGCTTTTGCTTGAAAACGGTGCGGCGCGTGCTAAAAAAATCATTGCGGAATTTAAGCCGAGATTTGCCTCGGCAAAGAAATATCTCGCTTATGTTGATTCATTTGATTCGAGCGGTGACCGTATAGAATATAATGATGACGGTACCGCATCGGTCATTTTAAAATAATCGCAGGCTCTGTTGTTCTGTTGAGCAACAGAGCCTTTTATTTGATGAATTTAAGAAGATGCTGTGGAATTTGTGTGCTGCAAGGAGCATTGACATTGAAACCCAATAAGCATTGAACGTCTTGACAAACAACCGTTTGTCGCAATCAAGCAACCGCATAATTATGATTTTACAGTGCACAATCATAATTATTAAAAAATAATGATTGATTTTTATGTCGATTTGTGGTAATATAATTATATATAGTTGAAAATTGCTCGATTATCGGGAATTACTTGGTATCGGAGATGTAATATGAAAACAAAAAAATTCAGTGTAAAAAATATATTGCCTGCGGTGATGACGCTTATTCTTGCGGCACTGCTGTGCGCCTCGTTTGCCATCGGTGCATATGCCGCATCCGAGACAAACGAAATCACCTCGGTCACATTAAATAAATCACGGAGCGACCTTACATTTGAAATCAGACTGACGAAGGACTATGTCAAGGAAAACAAATCCTCGACGCTCTATCTCTTTGAGTTTCTTCCTCATCAGTCCACATCGAATATAAATTCAATGGAGCCGGTCAAATCCTTTAAAACAAGCGAGAAAATATCGACAAAGCTCGCTTACTATAACGGAAATCTGACGAGACTTTATTCTAAATTCGTTGTCGCCGAGCAGAACGGTGACGGAACATACAATATCCTGACAAGCGCCAAATATATTGAAAACGTCGGTATTCTTGCTGAAAACACCGAGACCTATCCGGCGAAGGGCAGTAAAAAAGGTCTGCAGATACAGATGTTTTCGGATGCACAGCGGCTCGGTGTATCGCATACGGTTGTCAATGTTGCCATAAACGAGTATATGCTCGGCGAAAACTCCGATGCGGCGCAGTCATTTGTATATAACGGACGCACATTTTACGTTGACAGAGTAAAGCTCGCGATGCTCGACCACCGTGTGAAAACCTACACCGAGGCAGGAATCAACGTCTATTTCAACCTGATTCTCACCGCTCCCGAGAAAAATGCGCACACCAATATACAAAGCTTTTACTACGACAATATTTCCCCCGATGCTTCTCTGTATGCCCTTAATACGCAGAACGAGAACGCGATGAAGTCTTTCCAAGCGTTTGTCGATTATCTGTCAGCGCGCTACACTCGTCCCGACCACGCGTACGGATTTGTTCCTGCTCTTATACTCGGTTTTGAGGTGAATTCCAACCGAATCTGGAACAACGCCGGCTCGGCGGATACGGCGAACTACGTCTACTCATACTGTACGGCATTCCGCGTAGCCTACACCGCAATGACTTCGCATTACTCCGATGCGCGTGTGTATATTTCGCTCGGAAACAATTTCACATCACAAAGAGCAGGTTCGGCGCAGGATTATCCGGCAAAGGATTTCCTTGACCGCTTCGCATCCGTTATAAAAGCGTCCGGAGATATTCCGTGGGGACTTTCAATCAACCCATATTGTTCTGATGCAAGTCTTGCCGATTATTGGAATGACAGCATGGCTGAGGATAATTTTGAAACCCCGTATATCACTATGAAGAACATAAATACGCTGACTCGCTACATGAATCAAGAGGCGTTTCTCTACGATTCCGAGCCGCGCAGTATAATCATCGGCGAGTTTGGTATATCGGGAGATCCGAATGACGACAGTTCAATGACAATGCAGGCGGCGGCATATGCGCTCGCATATTATACTGCCGCGCAGAATGAAGATATCGATGCGTTTATCTATCACCGCCACGTCGACCATTCAAGCGAAGACCGCTATTACGGACTCTGGACCAATGTGCAGGGAAGCGTAGTTGAGCCGTCGGCTAAAAAGCCTATATACAACGTCTTCTCGCTTATTGATACCGAACAAAGCGAGGCGGTGACTGCTTTTGTTAAGCAAACTGTCGGAAGCGGCGCGTTCGGTATGTTCATGGACGATGATGTAAAGTATAAGGTGTTCAATGAGCGCACATTGGTGGACTCGGTCAGTGCGCAAAACGGAGATTTTGCAAAAGGATATTCCTCGCGCACCCTATTTGATCTTACAAGGGGACGGCTTTGCGGATTCTATCCTACCGACAGTGTTGACTATGTGGAGCTTCGTCCGTTTGACGGTGATTCCGAGACTATGCTTTATGCGAAGATAACGGATACACCTACGGAATACAAGGGAATTGGAAATGTGTCAATAGACAGTTCTGATTTTGAGGATGCTCACTATATTACGCTCCGCGTAATGGCGGCGGCTCCGAGTACGGCGAATTCACTTAGTCTTATGCTCAGACTCCAGTCAAATGGGGACACCGAAGAGAACACTGTAGTTTACGAAGGGGAGACTACGATTCGTCCGAATGAATGGCAGAATGTAAGCTTCAAGATAAAGGATCTGACCGATAAAACGGATGGAAACATCGATCTTTTGAAGATTTGGATACGAACATCAGACAGCGCTCCGGCAGATGCGGAATATGGGATCTGGCTTGATAATATCGTTATTCACACAAAGAACGGTATGGGCGTTATAGGTTGGATATTCACGGTGATTCTTATAATCCTACTCCTTGCCGTGGCAGCCTATGGTGTACTCTATCTGCGTGCAAGCTATATACGCAAGAAGCGCCGTGAGGAGGCACAGCGCCGCCGCCGCGAGGCACTTCGCCGTCAGCAGATTCAGCAGAGCAGAGGTGGATACCAACAGCCGTATGCTCCAAATCCACCGCGCGATAACGATTCGCGGTTTAATAACGAATAAACAAAAGCGATGCCGCAAATAAACGGCATCGCTTTTTGTTTTCTTGGGCAATTTGAAAATCAAGTTACCTTTGTAATTATTACAGCGCGGTCAAAGAGCGCCATTTTGATGTACGATAAATATTCGCGCACCATGCTTACATAATGGTGTGCAAAGCTTGGCGACGGGGATGAGCAGAGAGCCATCGGAAGGCCGTACCGTTCGGAGAGCAGCTTGATTCTCGGAAGATGGAACGCCGTTGATACGCCGATAAGCTTTTTATCTGAAAGACCAAGCTCATCAATCAATTCTTTCGTGAGACGAATATTTTCGCTTGTGGAATGTGCACGGCTTTCCATAATTATGCGTTCCTCACGGATCCCCCGGGACACCAGATAATCGTGCATAGCCTGCGCTTCGGGAATCGGTTCATCCGAGCCTTGTCCGCCGCTTACAATGCAAATCGCATCGGGGAGAGTGTCAAGCAGATGATAAGCCGCATCAAGTCGTAGACGCAGAGTGAGACTTGGCTTTGTGCCGTATATACGACAGCCGAATACCATTATGGCTGTATTCTCGCCGGTGTCATTTTGTGATGCGTATACCGCGGTATGATTATAGGGCGAATTTGCAGAGTAGAGACCGATATATGCCCAAAAGACTGCCACTGATATTATATAAACGCAGAGCAGTATCGTGAAAATTATATGCAGCGCCGTATACGCCTTGCCGAATAGACGGCGGAGCTTGTTATGAAAGATGACCGGCAGTGCGGCGCATGCTATAACAAACAGCGCAAAAAGTGACATTAATCTCGCATCAATCCCTGCTATGCAAAGTAGGAGATAGACGAAATAATACAGACAAACGAGCGCTGATGCCAAAACCGTTATCGACGAAAGTGTTCTGTAAGCTTTAGTTCCCATTTTCATTTATCAGTTTGTCGAGATACGGAGAAACTCCGAGTGTTTCGCATATTCGTGCGTACTCCTCTGCCGCAGAATTACAGCGTGCGGCCGATGGGCGCTTATTCTTTACTGCGCGTATCATAAGATTTTTTGGTGTATCATCGGGGTCGATAAGCTCAAGCGTTGTCACGTTATACCCCACCGACTCAAGCCGTTTCACTCTCAGAGCATCGGTTGCTGCATCGCACAGCTTTTGCTTTAATATCGGATGGTCAAGAATGAACGCAAGCTCACCGCGCAGGGATGCATTTTCGGCAGGGAGCGAGAGCTGCTTTGACATCTCGTGATGGCAGCATGGAGTGGAAAGAATTATACCTGCGCCCCATTTTACGGCGTTAGCGAGTACGATATCGGTTGCGATATCACAGGCGTGAAGCGATATGACCATATCGGGCGCTTCGGGCGGCTGATACTCGTTTATGTTTCCGCTGACGAATTTGAGCTCCGTGAAATTTTGGCGTTTTGCCGCGGCGTTGCAGTATTCGATAACGTCCGCTTTCAGATCAACGCCGTACATGCGTACCGCGCGTCCGCAAAGGACGGTGAAATAGTAGTAAACCGCAAATGTCAGATAACTTTTACCGCAGCAGAGATCGTATATGACCGCCGGACGGTCACATGGAAGCGCTGACTCAACATCGCGGACAATTTCAAGAAAACGGTTGATCTGGCGGAATTTTGCTTGTTTCTTGTCGTGAATACGTCCGCTTTCGTCGGAAATCCCAAGCTCGCGCAGAAAGCCAATGTCGCGTGTACTGCTTAATATGTAGTTTTTGCCGTCTTCGCTTACCTTAACCTCGGCACCGTCCTGCGAGAGCTTCCCGGAGATGTGGACGCCACCCGATTTTGAGCGCTTGATCTCAATATCTCCGGCGGTGGTTATTATGTTGACTTGACGGTAATCCTCGAGCGCCATACGGCAAAGCTCACGTGCATCGTCAAGGTTCAGATTGCGGCGGTAGGTTTTGTTGTCGCGCGTGAAGCGTTCGACGGCGAGAGATGCGGTGCCGTCAGCTTTTTTTGCAAGTGCGGCGACTTCGCGGAGCACCGTTTTATTTTCAGGCTTTGAGAAAATCGCTTTTTTCAGTATGCGGCGTGTGAGCACATCGGAAAAAAGCGCGGATATTTTATCGGCGGACATTGATGTTACCTCGCTTGTTTATGGTTGCTTATATTGTACCACAAATTAATCTCTTTGTACATTCTTTTATTGTAAATTTTCATCATTTCTCAATGTTCACAAAATTCGCTTTATTTTTTGCCGCGCGTGCGATATAATTTAGGAAAAGAAATCGATAGCGGAGGAATCGACAGTGACATTCAAAAAAGCAGCCTCGGCACTCGCTGCGGCTCTCATGTACCTTGGTATCTATCTTCTTTGGCAGGTCATACTTGTCTTTGCCGCAACCTTTGGCGTGTCCTTCTATTTTGGTATCGAAGCCGCAATGTCGGGCGGTTCTGCCATGCAGATGATGCAGCCGGAGTTTACCCAGCGTGTTCTTGATACCGTTCTCAGATACGCTGTTCATTTGACGGCTGTGTCTGCGGTTTTAACGATAATAACCTATTTCGTGATGTTCAAGGTGCGAAAGAAGAGCTTCTTTTCGGAGATATCGCTAAAACGCATTTCGCCAATAATCTGCGGTGTGTCACTTGTTCTTGGCGTGGCGCTGAATGTTGTAATGACATGCCTTGTATCGGCGATCCCGTTTCCGCAGTCATGGATAAACGAGTACAACGAGGCTATCTCCGCTATAGTTGACACGGATATTTATATATCTGTCATCTTCACGGCAATTCTCGCGCCCATATGTGAGGAGATCGTGATGCGCGGACTTGTTCATACCCGTCTTAAGCGGATAATGCCGATGTTCGCGGCGATGATAATTTCCTCGTGGATATTCGGTATGATACATGGGGTTATGATACAGATTTGCTATGCCGCCCTGCTTGGGCTGATGCTTTCGTGGGTGTTTGAAAAAAGCGGCTCGCTCCTCGCCCCGATACTTTTCCACATCGGATTTAATTCGTGCGGACTTTTAATCGGAGGACTTGAGGGAATTCCATTTTCGATACTTGCGCTGTGCATCCTTATTTCGATAGGTGG
>JAFQVU010000054.1 GCA_017407885.1 Clostridia bacterium | reverse complement strand
TACTATAGTCGCACAGAAGCCCAAATTGGCACCGCATATTGATAATATGAGACGCAATATCGCCGATGCGCTCGGTGTTGATATTACTCAAATAAGCGTAAAAGCAACGACCGAGGAAAAGCTTGGATTCACCGGAAACGGCGAGGGCATTGCCGCACAGGCAATAGCTTTGCTTGAAAAGCTTTAGAAAAAAACAACGCCGCCGCATAATGCGGCAGCGCACAAGAAGGTCCACGGCGGAAAGCCGATTTGTCTTCCGTTTTTTTCAACTTCCAATCCGCCGCCTGACCATCTGATCTTCGGCTCTTTAATATCATATGGTAAATACTCGCGGTTGGTGAAAGCCTTCCGTGCGGCGATTTATCGCCAATATACTTAAAAAACCGAAAGGATAAAGATTATCATGATTAAAATTTCCCCTTCTCTTTTAGCCGCTGATTTTTCAAAGCTCGATAAATGTATCGCTCGCATTGAAGATTCAGCAGACATGCTCCACCTTGATGTTATGGACGGAATGTTCGTGCCGAACATAAGCTTCGGCCCCGGAGTTATTTCTGACATCCGTAAAACCTCTGGGCTTATATTTGACGTACATCTTATGATTACCAATCCCATGCGCTATATCGCGGATTTTGCAAAAGCAGGCGCTGATATAATCACTATCCACTACGAAAGCTGTGACAACCAGATAGAGGTACTCAAAGCGATTCGTGAGCTTGGTGTAAAGCCGTCCATTTCTATTAAACCGGCAACACCCGCGTTCATCCTTGAGCCACTGCTCGAATACGTTGACATGGTGCTCGTAATGACTGTTGAGCCGGGATTTGGTGGTCAGTCATTTATCCCCGAAACCTGCGAAAGCGTTCGCACCCTCTCGCAGATGATCGCCGCTTCTGGACGTAAGATCGACATTGAGGTTGACGGCGGTATCGGAGCAGGTACAATTCGTGCCGCATACGATGCAGGTGCGAATGTATTCGTTGCCGGCTCGTCCGTATTTAAAGCTGACGATCCCGCGGCCGCTATTGCAGAGCTTCGTAAAGTTTGCGAATAACAATTTCAAAACGCCCTTGACGCTAAAACGTCAAGGGCGTTTTTTACCTTATCCCCATAAGCGCCCGATAAAGTTCACGCACTTCCGCTACCGTATTATGCACGCCAAAGCTAACTCGTACCGCACCTGTGCTGCCCAGCGCATCATGCGCAAGGGGAGCGCAGTGCAGTCCCGCTCTTGTGCAGATTCCAAGTGCATTAAGCCGTGATGAAACCTCCTCGGATGCAACTCCCTCAATGTTAAATAATACTATGCCCCCGTCATGATGAGGTACATACACGTGTACATGGGTGCTAGCAAGCGCGCCTTTGAGACGGCGAGCCAATTTTTGCTCATGTGCGAGTATTACCGACGGTGTTTTGCGCTTAACAAACTCAATTCCCCGTGCGAGTCCTACAATAAGAGGCACCGGCAGCGTCCCTGCCTCATACCGCTCCGGTGGCAGTTCAGGCATACCCGATGCACGCGAGTTCACACCGCTTCCGCCATACATGAGCGGTGGGATGCACACATCCGCTCCCAGTATCATAAGTCCGCATCCCATCGGACCATATAAGCCTTTGTGTCCCGGCAGGCACAGCACATCTATCATGTCACGCTCCATATCAATGTCATATACACCGCCTGCCTGTGCGCCATCAACAATGAATAATATACCGCGCGCCCGACAATATTCGCCGATTTCACGTATAGGCATAGTTGCCCCGCAAATATTTGATGCCGCGGTTGTAATGAGCATTGACGCACCGTATGAGATTGAATCTATCGAATGAAGAATACCTTCTGTGCGTTCTTCTCCGTAAAGTTCGATTTCCGAGCTGAATACCCGTACCTCTTTACCGCTTGCCCTCGCCGGGCGCAAAACGGAATTGTGTTCGAGGTCACTTATTAATATCGCGCCGTCACGGTCTCTGTGTGCTCCGATTGCTAAATTAAGGGCGTGCGTAGCTCCAGATGTGAATATCACTCTCTCCGGCGAAGAATTGAACATATCCGCTGCGGCTTTCCGGCAGGCGTATATTTCATCTGCCGCACGCATTGCAAGCGAATGAGCTCCCCTTCCCGGGTTACCGCATCTCTGCAGTGAGTCATAGACAGCGCGGCTTACCGATATGGGTTTTGGGAAAGTGGTGGCGGCGTTGTCGAAATATATCATTTTTTCACCCTCATTATGCAATAACATAATGATTTCCTTTTTATTAATTATCGTGCTCTGCCTGCTTTATATTCTGGTGAATTTTATTTGGGCCTTAGTCAGTACAGCAGATGCACTCGAAATATCACGCGGCATCACTTCAAGTCCAAATGCGCATCCATTCGGTGTTTCACTCGGGTGCAGCCGCACAATGGTTGTTCTGATACCGTATTTTGACAGCAGATCACGTGCCTGCATTGCATACGTTACCGAGCTGAGCGCAAAACGTGCGCCGTGATTCATATTGATTCCTCC
>JAFQVU010000053.1 GCA_017407885.1 Clostridia bacterium | reverse complement strand
GGTCTTCAATCGAACCGCCGCCGCGCCCGATGATTATGACGTCCACATTTCTCGCCGCCCCGAAATAGCTGATACCGCCGATAAGCTGTGCCGGCGCATCAGGACCTTGGACGAGCGAGGGGAAAAGTGTCACCTTCGCGTACGGGAAACGGCGCTTTGTTACGTTTATCATATCTCGCACTGCCGCGCCCGTGGGGGAAGTTATGATACCGATTCGTGTCGGTATCTTCGGAAGCGGACGCTTTCTCGCAGGCGAGAAAAGTCCCTCCGCTTCAAGTTTGCGCTTTAATTGCTCGAATGCGATATATAAGCTTCCGATTCCGTCCGGCTGCATATCCTCGACGTATATCTGATACTGCCCATCGCGCACAAACGCCGATACACGTCCGCGCACGATAACCTTCATTCCGTTTTCGGGAAGGAATTTCAGTTTTGACGCGGCGCTTCTAAACATCACCGCGGCAATACGACTGTCGGGGTCCTTCAGTGTAAAATAAAAATGTCCCGTTCTGTGGTTGGTGAAATTCGATATCTCGCCCTTTATCCATACATTAGCAAGAAGCTTATCGCTGTCTATAATCTGCTTTACATAAGCATTAAGCTGTGCCACAGTAAGTACAGCTCTGCCCTTGTCCTCCGAATCGGGAGTAACCGTCGGAACCTTTATTTTGTCCAAAACTCCCATCCTTCCTCTGCCGCCGCGCAAAGCAGTGCGCATCCTGCGGCATTATCGCTTGAAAATCTCGGCTCGGCGAATCTCGCATCGAAGCCGCGTTTTTTTATCATTTCCTTTATCTGCGCATTACTCATTACGCCGCCGGCATATAGCACCGGCAAATCGTCTCCGTCAAGTGCGTTTTTTGTAAGCTCAATTATCGTCCTTCCGACAAAATCGAGCACATACGCCGAAATGTATTCCCGGCTCTTGCTCATTTCAAGCAGCTGCTTTACTTTATTTTCAACGCCCGACAGATTACATTCGCATCCCTTCACCGAAAGCTTCGGCTTCAGGATAGGCTCGGTGTTTGCAAATGCCAGCTCCTCAAGCTTTACGCCGCACGGGAACCCGAGTCCCATCGCAACGCCGGCACGGTCGATCACCTGACCTGCGTTAAGATCAAGCGTTCCGCCAAGCTTATTTATTGTAAAGCGCGTACCAGCGGACTTCACCCGAAGAAGCTCGGTCGTACCGCCCGACACATGAAAAGCAATGAACTCCCGTCCGATAAGGTCCCGTGAAGTGCTTGAC
Source organism: Clostridia bacterium (assembly GCA_017407885.1). The sequence continues at coordinate 4,747 of JAFQVU010000053.1, read as the reverse complement.
CAAAGCGCCGCCATGACGTGTCCGGCCTGATGCGAGAATCGGTGAAGCGGCTTCTTTGATGCGTTAGCAAGCACTTCTGCGGACGCCACTCCCGAAAGAAAGCACGGCATATAAGAGCCGTCCTCGTCACGCGGTGTCGCCGACACACCGATCGCCGACAGCGAATTCATCTCAAGCTCCGCCAGCGCTTCGGCTGTAACAGACGGTAGATTTTTTATATGCGCAAACACCGCGTCGCTTTGTCTGAGACCGCGCTCGCCCTCGGCAACTCCGAGAAGCGTTTTCACGTTAGAATAGAAACGCCCCTCCGAAGCCTCAAAAAGCGCACATGAGGTAGTATAGTTTGAGGTATCTATACCGATGTAAAAGCGTTTCATTTGTCGCACTCGCGCTCGGGGAGTGTATGTGAGATTGTATTGAGCACGCCGTTGATGAACGCCGGCGCGTTGTCATCGTCAAATTTCTTCGCAAGCTCGACCGCCTCATTGAGAGCTACTCGCTTCGGAACATCCGCAACTGCAGTCATCTCATAAACGCACAGGCGCATAATCGATAGGGTTGATTTAGAAAGGCGGCCAAGTGCCCATCCCGATGCCGCCGCGGAAATTTTCGCGTCAATGTCCGCAAGAGTATCCATGATACCGAAAAATACGTCGTGAACGTAGTCGATCTGGTCGCCGAATTCTATCTCGGCATTTTCCATTTCGCGCGCATAGAAGCTGTCTGCCTCCTCATCAGGCGAGAACGCCTTTGCAAACAGAAGCGCAAATACATATTCGCGTGCCGCAACTCGTGTGATTGTAGCTTTGATGTTTTCTTCCATAAAACTGACCTCTTTTATATCTGATTATCATATTTATACATTAATTATAGGCATATATATTATATTATACATTTTTTTAAGTTAAAAGTCAATCATTATACGGAAAATTATGCATTCAAAACGCAATAATTTTACAGCATCGGAATATAAATGTGATATAGCGCGTAATAAATCGCAAAAAACGCAAGAAAGGAAGCTTTCGCAAAACGAAAGAATCGGATACAACCATGCCTAAAAACGCACTTATCCGTATCACATATATTCTCATCACTATCCTGCCAATCGTCCTTTTTTCCGCATCGCGTGACAGCTCTGCCATCGCCGTTTCAGCAAGCGGATACATAAAATGGGTTGACTTCAACGCGACAAGCGAAATAATGAGAACCGCCCTGAAATGCGATCTCGAAAGCTATGAAAAGGCGAAATCCGACAGCACAGTGACTCACGCGCGCTTCACCACGCTTATCGCACTTGCGGCAGCTAAATACGGCGGAGAATTCAACAAATGCAAGCCTTCGGACATCACCGATTTTGCGCAGAGACTAATGGCAGGCGAAGCGGCAGAGGATATTACAAAAAGCAAGAATTTCAACTATTTTCTTGAGGCATACGAAGCAGTACTCGGCGGATTTGTGGGAAGTTATGCCGTCGAAGCGAACAGCATAATCGAGGACCGCTACGGTCTCAAAGTCTTCTCTCCTATTGCCGCAGGCTACTACTACCGCGACTACGATGATTTTGGCGCATCACGCTCATACGGATACCGCAGAAAGCACCTCGGACATGATCTCATGGGAAGCGTGGGGACGCCGATTGTAGCCGTCGAATCGGGATACGTTGAAACGTGCGGCTGGAATCAGTACGGTGGCTGGCGAATCGGCATACGAAGCTACGACGGCAAGCGGTATTATTACTACGCGCATCTGCGAAAGGATCACCCATACAACGACATATACGAGGGCAAGCACGTTACGGCGGGCGAGGTCATCGGATATCTCGGCATGACCGGATATTCCGCCAAAGAAAACGTCAACAATATAGACACGCCGCATCTTCATTTCGGTGTACAGCTCATATTCGATCCCGTCCAAAAGGATGGGGTAAATCAAATTTGGATTGACCTCTACGAATACACAAAATTCCTATCGAAATACCGCTCGCAGGTCTATTACGACAAGGCATCCGGCGAATTTTTCGCAAGCAGTCCGATAATTGATTTGTCTGCTCCCGATTGAAATTGTTATGAAACAATGACGGTTTTATAAACATTCATCACACACAGTTGAAAATTTTACGTTTTGGTGGTATCATTGTATATATCACATAAAAAACATAGGTGTTAAAATGAACATATTCAAAACCGTCAAGCAAATAATTTACAGTACCTGCCTTTACTTCACCGCGGCAGAATTTGTCATCCTTATCGCAGCCGCCGCGATCCGTCAAGCCGATGCACAAACCGGCGGCGAGGTGGGAAGCTTCTTAAGTCTCGGCTCGGCAGGACTTATGCTTCTTGCTTGTTTTCTCTTGTCGGCGCTCAATCTTATCTGGAAGCTCGACTACTCAACACCCGTAAAACTGCTTCTGCACTTTATCGGCGCGCTTGCCGCATTTGCGGTCATATTCGTAATCATCCCGGGCGTTTATACCGACATGGCACAGCTTATCGTGCGAGTACTTATCTTCGCTGTTATCTATTTTATATTCGCTTTTATCGCGCTGATTGTCGGCAGTATACGAAAGAACCGCCGCACCGAAGAGCTTGACTACGAATCACAGTTCAAGAATATAAAATAATCCGCCGACGGAGGAAATAATAAAGTGAACAGAGAGAACAATAACGAAGGATTCTTTTACAAGGTTGCTGCATTTGCAATATTTATCGTCATTGCGGTGCTTATCGTGCTGATATCACTGTCCTCGATTACAAATGTTGACGAAAATATCGATTCGCATGTGTCCGATATCGATAAAGATGAGCAAACCGATGTCCCAGATACAAGCACCGCGCCCGACCAAACAGATGCGGCTGTGACTACCGATGCACCCGACACCACGGATGCACCAGATACCACCGCGCCAAAAGAGACAACTGCACCGGCGGAAACCACTTCCGCACCGAAAAATCCCAATTCACCGTCGGTTAATCCCCCACAAGCAAATGTAACGGACGAGCTTGCCGCGTTTCTTGCAAAATATCCTAATACAGTGCTCAAAGAAACAGCGGATGCCGGGCAGGAATACATCGATAAGATAGTTTTCCTCGGCGACTCCACCACCTACGGACTTCGCGCATACAAGATGCTGAACGGCGGTCGCCAAACCACACAGGTCTGGACCCCCGCGAGCGGTACACTGACCCTCTCAAATGCCTCATTTGCGACAATTGTATATCCGGAAACCAATGAGGAAATCACAATAAAAGAAGCGGTCACACGAAAGAAACCCGAATATCTTGTAATAACCCTCGGCGTAAACGGGGTTTCGTTCATGGGCGAAGACTATTTCAAATCCGAATACAAAAAAATGCTTGAATCGGTGATTGATGCAAGTCCCGACACAAAGATTATCTGCCAATCAATCTTCCCCGTGGCGCGCAGTTACCCCTCTATTGCCAAGATAAACAATGAAAAAATTCGCGCCGCAAACAAATGGATTGTCGAGGTAGCCGACGAGGTGGGAGTCAAGTTTATTGACACCTATTCGGTGCTTTGCGATACCGAGGGGTGGCTGCCCGAATCCTATCACAACGGCGACGGTATACATTTGCAGACCGAATCGTTTACATTAGAGCTTAACAACATCAGAACACACGCTTACATTGATTAAATTTTGAAAGGATATACAAAAATGCAAAGAACAGGATGTCTCTCTTTTATTCTCGCACTTATGCTTATTTTCACCTGCTTCGCCGCTGTTTCCTGCGGTGAAACAGCCTCATATCACTCCGATATACCCGTGAGTAAGCTCACCGCTGCGGCTGACGAACTGCTCCCCGACAGCGGAGATTTCGCAACCATGACCTCTGACTATATCCTCGGAATGATGGATATTGACACATCAGAATTTGCCGAATACACCGTCAAGCTCCGTGCAAGCGGCGCTAATGTTGACGAGTACGGTATCTTCAAGGCGAAGAGCGATGATGACGTTGAAAATGTCAAGGAAACCGTGCAGAAATACCTTGCAATGCGCGTTGACACATGGATGCCCGAGTATATGCCCGAGGAATTTCCGAAGATGCAGAAAGCAAGCGTCAAGGTAATGGGGCGTTATGTAGTCTACTGTATTCTCGACGATGATGCAAAAAACGATGTTTTCACCTCGATTGAAAACATACTTCTCGGAAAGTAAGCAAACGTTCACTTAATATATAAAATTCCTGCATGCCATATGGCTGTGCAGGAATTTTTTTCTTTACATTAACGGCTTTCACGGAAACGTTGGAATATTATTCATATTAAATATATATTTTATGAACTTCGCTAACGCTTTTATTACATATGACGAAAAGTCGTTGATTTTTGCGTCGGCCTATGTTATCATATATTCACACGGCGGGAACGGCATACGGCCCTGCCGCTGTGAATCATATTATCACGGAGGAAATCCAAAGCTATGAAAAATCTGAAGAGATTTATTTCCGGCTCACTTGCAACTTTAATGATAGTTGCTTCGATGGTGACCGGAGCTTCCGCGAAGTCGTATGATGACGTTACATCGACCGACCGCTACGCGGAGCAAATCGAAATCCTTTCCGATATCGGAGTTATCAAGGGTACAAGCGAAAACGAGTTTTCGCCCGAAGAAAAGGTTACCCGCGAGCAGATGGCACTGCTTCTGTTCAGACTCATGCTCGGCAAGGAAAGTGCGGGAACACTTAACACCACCGCATTCACCGACCTCTATGACGACACCTACAGC
>JAFQVU010000001.1 GCA_017407885.1 Clostridia bacterium | reverse complement strand
GATATCGAGATGGTTTGTCGGCTCGTCGAGCATCAGTATGTCGGGCGAGGTTATAAGCAGTCTTGCAAGCGCGAGCCGTGTCTTCTGACCGCCCGAAAGCCCCGAGATTTTGAGGTCATGGAAACGCTCGTCAAAGCCGAGATTTTTGAGTATTCCCTTACAGCGTGAACGGAACTCGTATCCGCCTGCACGCTTGAATCGGTCTGCGAGGGATGTGTATGATACGATAAGCTCCGCATCCGAGGGGGTAATTTCGAGTTGCTTTTGAAGATATTCAAGCCGCTCTTCGTCTGCGATAAGACCTGAAAATGAAGCGAGCATCTCGTCAAGGACGGTGTTCTCACCCTCGAGCCCCGTATTCTGCTCAAGCATTCCAACTGTTTTATCCTTTGAAATGAATACCGAGCCGTCGGTGGGGGCGTATTCACCGCGTATTATTTTAAAAAGCGTTGATTTGCCCGCGCCGTTGACGCCGACGATACCAAGCTTGTCCCCCTCATTTAGGCTGAAGGAGACTTTATTCAATATAACGTCCGTTCCGAATTCGAGACAGACATCACTTAAGCTTATTGCAGTCATCGAATATTACTCCGTGAAGATATCATTGCTATTAGTATAGCATATATTGCCGCTATTGTCAAATATTATTGACAGAAATCGCAGGATTTGTTCTTTACGAGAAGAAAAACGGACACTTTGTAAAAGAAAGTGTCCGTTTTTATCATCCGAAGACAAAAAATTATGGAAATCGGAGCGGTCAGTCCATGCCTTTTACGATGCTGATAACCGCAGTGCCGTATTTCTGCGCTTTTTCTTCACCGATACCGCGCACACCGAGAAGGTCGTAAATACTTGTCGGACGTGCCGCCGCTATCTCGCGAAGAGTCATATCCGTGAATATCACGTAAGCTGGTACACCGCGGCGGTCCGCCATGTCGCGGCGCCACAAACGCAGTCTTTCGTAAAGCTCGCGGTCGATATTCCTCGGCAGAGCCACCTCACCGGCACGACGTGCACCTTTTTTCGGTGAATGTGCTTTATTCACTTTAAGCGTCAGGCGGTTGCCCGATGCGAGAAATCTGTCGAGTGCCGGTGAAATAGCAAGAGTCGGGTATTGCCCCGAGCTTCGCACGAGAAGTCCCGATTCTGTCATTCGCGAGATAACGTCGCGTATGATAACGGTCGATGTGTCCGAAAGAAGTCCGAAGCCGCGCTCGCTTGTGAAACCGAGCGCATCCATGCGCCCATTGTCGATGCCGTGAAGGAAATCCGCGATGAACGCCGCGCCGTACCGCTCGCCGGTAACATCAACTGCCATGCGTACTGCACGCACGATGTCGGTGACGTCCTTCGCATCAAAATCACCGCGGCAGGACGAACACCGTCCGCATTTGTCCGTCTTCGGCTTCTCGCCGAAATAGCGAAGAATATAGCCGCGCAGACACTCGGTGGTCTTACAGTAGGATATCATGTGTTCAAGTTTCTCGTAGCGACGCTTCTTTGCCGCTTCAAGCTCTTCTGCAGTAGTCAGCTCTTCCTCATTGTCAACGCCGTTTTCTATTAGGAATTTCGCCGTATGTATATCTGCGGCAGAGTAAAGCAGGATGCAGTCGGCATCGCTTCCGTCACGTCCCGCTCGCCCTGCTTCCTGATAGTACGCTTCCATCGACAGCGGCATGTTATAGTGGATGATAAACTCCACGTCGGGCTTGTCTATACCCATGCCAAACGCGTTTGTCGCGACAATTATCGGTTTGCGGTCGCGTATGAATTCATCCTGATTATGCGCGCGCTCGGCATCGGATAGACCGGCGTGATAGTATGTGATGGGATATCCTGCCGCCGACAGCTTATCGTATATTTTCTCGACATTCTTTCGTGTCATTGCGTATATAATGCCCGACTTTTCGACGTTTTCATCGAGGTACGAGCGTATGTAGTCGAGCCGCGCCTCGGTGTCGGTAACCCCGAAATAAAGATTGGGGCGGTCGAATCCGGTTGTTACGCCGAAGGGCGATGAGAGAGCCAGAAGCTCGCATATGTCGTGCTTTACCTGCTCGGTAGCAGTCGCAGTGAATGCCGCCACAACGGGACGGCGTTCAAGACTTGCCACAAAATCGGCAATCTGCGTGTAACTCGGACGGAAATCGTGTCCCCACTGCGACACGCAGTGCGCCTCGTCAACCGCGACGAGGGATATGTTCATGCAGGAAACAAGCTCGAGAAAACCGTCCGTCATGAGTCTTTCGGGGGCGACGTATATTATTTTGTAAACGCCAAGGCGGACGTTTTCGAGCGCCAGCTTGTACTGGCGTGCGGTGAGCGAGCTATTAAGATACGCGGCGCGGATTCCGTTCTGGTTGAGTGCGCCGACCTGGTCCTTCATAAGGGAGATAAGCGGCGAGATAACGAGCGTGATTCCGTCAAGCATCAGCGCGGGGATCTGATAGCAGATAGACTTGCCGGCGCCGGTCGGCATGACCGCAAGCACGTCCCGTCCTGCGAGGATATTATCTATTATCGGCTCCTGCCCCTCGCGAAAGGATGTATAGCCGTAGTACTGGCGTAGAATCTTATATTTGTCCTGCATTTTGTGCTCCCGAAATGTTGTATGATGATTATATTATACAATATTTTGGGGGAATTGTAAAGGGAAAACGGCCGCTTTTCTCGAAAAGCGACCCGTACTCCCCTACCAACAACTCATACCTTCCTTGCCGCTTTTGCCGATTCATATTTGCGCCGTGTGGCGTCACCGCCGCGGATGTGGCGTTCGGATTTGTTGGTGTCCAGTATTTTCTGCACCTCTTTGTGAAGCGCGGGATCGATCTTGGCAAGACGTATTGAAACATCCTTATGTACAGTCGATTTGCTGATGCCGAATGCGGCGGCGGTACTTCTCACCGTACTTTTTTCTTCTATCAAATATACCGCGAGCCTTCGCGGACGCTCATCGCTGTCATATATCAAGCCGTTCACCTCATTTGCATATTTTGAGTTGTAATAATATATGCGAGGAGCGAACTTATAATTACAAAATAATTACAGTCAAGTCTTGGAATGTTTTTCATAAATAGCGCATTTTGACCAATACAGTCGATTGCAAACTGCAATATTTTTGTTTTATTCACAAAATGTATATTATTCGTACATTTTGCCGGCGTCTAAACATGGTACAATATATATAGGTATCCACAAACCCACGCGAAAGGAATTTTTAATGAACAAACGTGTACTTAAATTACTCTCCAGCCTTACCCTCGGCGCCATGCTTGCCAATATCCCGCTTGGCGCACTGAGTTATACAGGGCTTGGAGAAATAACCGATATAAAACGCGACACCGTCGGAGACGGTCTTACATACAGCGAATTCAAATCTACCGATGAAAACGAAAAACCACAGCAGGCATATATATTCGAGTATTCCCCGGACGGTGGCGTGCTTCCGCTTGTTCGCTGGGGCGAGAGCGTTTACGGAAAGGACCGAGTCGGAGCACTTGTTTCTGCCGCGCAGGATGACGGAGATACTGTGCTCGGAGCGATAAACGGTGACTTTTTCAGCATGCAGACGGGCGTGCCCATGGGCGTGATGATAGACGGCGGCAGGCTGATATCAACCGACGATTCAAAATATGCCCTCGGATTCAAGGAAGACGGCACCGCGATTATCGGCAAACCGTCCGTTTCGATAACTGTGACCGACATTTCAAAGGATAACGCCGTTTTTGAGATAGGTCAGCTTAACAAATACCCGACAATATGGGGCGTGTATATGCTCACTGATGATTTCGGTGTCTCTACACGCTCATCCGATAAATCACGCGAGATAGTTATACAGCTGTATGGCGATATCACTGTGAAGGGCATCGTTTACGGTATCGTCGTTGACATCATAGAGGGCGGCACAAACGCCGAGATACCCGAGGGATGCGCCGTTATATCCGTTGCCGAGGCGTATGCGGAATACAGCAAATTTGATGTTGTATCGGTAGGCGATGTTTTGCAGATAGATACTGCTTGCGCCGAGGGGTGGAATCATGTTACTACCGCAATCGGCGGCGGCGATATGATACTTGACGGCGGCACAATGCCCGACGGAATAATCGATGAGGATACAGAAAAAAGCAGTCAGCCGCGCACTGCTGTTGGAATCAAGGATGACGGTACAGTCGTCTTCTTTGCCGTTGACGGGCGTATATCGGCTTCGCGCGGAATGAAAATCGCCGAGCTTTCCACGGTCATGGCTGAGCTTGGATGCGTGAGCGCACTTAATCTTGATGGCGGCGGCTCGACTACTGTTATGGTGAAGGCGTCCGACAGTACCGAGTGTGTTTACATAAATTCCCCCGCAGACACAAGCTACCGCGCCGTGGCAAACGGCTTGCTTTTTGTGAGTGAAAACCCGTCCGACGGAGTACCCGCGGCGCTTTCGGTTACGCCGAACACGCCCTATCTTTTAAGCGGAAGTACGGTTCATTTCTCGGCACAGGTGCTCGACTCCGCGTATATGCCGACAAACATGGTAGTCTACGGCGGTCTGCTGGAAGCTCGGTTTGACGGAGAATATACCGAAGAAGTGGGCAGTGTATTTGAAAATAGCTTCACCGCCGGCAAACATCCGGGTGAGTACAGACTCAAGGTAAGCACCGTAACGAGCGAAGAACCGCTTGTCGGCGATGTCAGCGTCATCGTAACGGACACCGTTGATTCCTTCACGGTGACTCCCGATTACCGTCAGATAAGACCTGGCAGCTATGTTGAGCTTAATATCAAAGCCGAGTATCGCGGCAAGGAAATCATGTGTGATTCCGGCTCGTTCACATACTCGTTAAACGACACACAGGAGATACCGGATTCCGCCATGTACCCCGATGCAATGGTCGTATGCGAGCTTGGATACCTCGATAAAAGCGGTAATTTCCAAGCCTTCGCCGATGCCGGCGAGGGGACAGTCGAGATTGGGGTACACTACGGTGAGCTTTCCCGATATGTGACTGTCGATATCGGTGATACTTCGGAGCCGATAGCCGATTTTGAGGCTGATTGGCAGCTCGGTATGTTCACTCTCACAGCAGACAAAGGAAGCGTGCGTACGAAGCGCACGGACAACGGGCGTAAATCAAGCAGCGCGTTTGAGGTCAGGTATTCCTACACTGATGCTAAGGAAAGCCGCGTGCTTGACATAAAACTTGCCGACACAATGCCGATTGCCGAGGACGGCGAGGGTATAAAACTCTGGATAAGCGGTAATATTTCGGGCAATCCTTGTGCAGTTGTGAGTGATGCGGATGGGAATACCTACAAGCTTGCTTATGCTGTGAGCAAGGACTATTCAAAGCAGATAGGCTGGCGTGAGTTTACGGCGGAGATTCCCGAAGAGCTTGGCGGTCATAAGCTATGGCTTGAGTCACTGCTTTGCATTATGGCATCGGGAAGCAGTACAGAAACAATAACAATCGACGATGCCATAGTCTATTACGGCACACCGACACTCGCGGGTCTCGACGGTCACTGGGCAGCCGAAAGTATTCTGGCGCTCTATGATATGGGTGTTATCGAGGACTCGGACTGCGAGACAAACGGTAAAGTCCTTACTTATTCGCCAAGTGCGGAGCTGACACGCGGCGAATTCGCGAAGATACTCATTCGCCGTCAGGGAATCGACGTCTCCGAATACGAAAAGAATGGCATACAATGCGAGGCGGACACCCCTGCCGACAAGCTTCCCTACATCCGTGCGGCTGTTGCAAACGGATTGATGAGCGGACGCGGTACGCGTGAAGACGGCACGGTGATATTTGATTCAGGCGCGACCATCACGCGCGAGGAAGTCTGCAAGGTGCTCGGCAGTATAATCACAAGCGAGGATACCGCCGACATGACGGTGTTCAGCGATTCTCCGAGTATCTCATCATGGGCGATTGACGGCATTGCGAAGTGCGTTGGCGCAGGCGTTGTCAAGGGGTTCACCGACGGCACGATAAGACCGCAAGCGAAGATATCCCGCGCAGAAATTGCCGCCATGCTGATGCGATTTGAATAATATACACAGCCGGGCTGTCCGATATGGCGGCTCGGCGTTTGTATCGTTTGCAGAGGGGCAAAAACTTTTTGCACACACCTGTTGACAGATGAGCAAAAAAATCGTATAATATAATTATGTATATAAAATTAGGGGTACTATGCTATGGCGGCACCTCGGAAAGGCGGACGACGATGAAATTTGCGGTAATATCGGATATTCATTCAAACTTTATGGCACTCGAAAACGCTCTGTGCGTCATCGAGGATATGCGCCGTTCGGGAGAGGGCGTTGACGGAATCATCTTCCTTGGCGACTATTTCACCGATTTCCCCTATCCGCAGAAAACGCTTCGTCTGCTGGACGAATGTGTTGCCGAATTCCCCTGCTACTTTGTCCGAGGAAATCGCGAGGATTACCTGATACGCCACCGTCATGCTCCGAACGACGGTTGGAGCTATTCATCAAGCAGTGGCTCGCTTCTTTATACATACGAAAATCTGACCAAGGCAGATCTTGACCGCATCGAGTCGTTTTCGCACTGTATAGATATCGCGCCGAAAAATCTGTCCGCTATAACCGCTTGTCACGGATCCCCCGCAGCGAGCAAAGAGTGGATCATGAATCGCCCACAGCTCATCGATAACTATACCACCGAGATAGCCGGTGAGGTGCTTCTGTGCGGACATACGCACCGCGGCGGGGTGGTCGAGGCAAACGGCAGGCGCGTCATATTTTGTCCGAGTATCGGGCTTCCGCAGGATCGCAGATACGGCTCACGTATGTTGATACTTGAATCAAAGCGCGGAGTCTGGCGTTACCGCTCGATTCCGGTGGGCTACGATAAGCACAAAATGCTCGCGGAATTTCATCAAAGCGGACTTTTTGACAAGGCAGGCGTATGGGCTAAATGCATCATAAAATCAATGTATGACGAGCACGAGCACGCGGCACGCTG
>JAFQVU010000052.1 GCA_017407885.1 Clostridia bacterium | reverse complement strand
TTTTGATTTTTGTGGTAATATCGTCTTATCTATACCAAAACATAATATTTTTTCCCAAAAATTGATTATATTTTATGAAAACTCTTGATTAAAGTATTTTTATGATGTATAATAAATAATGTATATAAAAATCGCCGATTGATGATTCGGTCTTTATAACGGAGGACGTAATATGTTAAGACACAGCAAAAAAGATTTTATCAAGCTCCCCGAGTCGGAGCTTCAGATCATGCAGCTTATCTGGGATATGGATAAGCAGGGCGTCAAGGATATTCACGCCGGCGCACTGATCGCGGCATATCCTGATGAAATCGGCCATCTTGCACTTACTACAGTACTTACCCTCATATCAAGACTGCAGAACAAAGGCTTTATCCGGCTTGAAAAGCACGGACGTGCAAACTGCGCTATCGTTCTTGCAAATGAAAACGAGTATAAGCGTAAGGCGGCAGCGGATTTCGTTGCCACCGTTTATCAGAATAACACTAAAGGTCTCATCTGCGCACTTTGCAGCGAGGGAATACTCGGAGAGGATGATCTCGCAGAGCTTCGCCGCGAGATAGAATCAGATATCAAGTAAGGACGGTACCCCTGTGTTCAGTTTTATCTTAAACCTTCTTGTATTGACGCTCATATTCAGTTTTGTCAGCACAGTCGCGTTTATTGTACGTAAAACACTTCTCTGTGGCAGAGAGGGTATGATGTACCCGGTTTGGATAGTCATACTTGCCATCTCGATAATTCCTTTCGGCATTAATTTGCCGAACTCCCACATCGCCGATTCCAGATACAGTTCTGCCAATGTGTCACAAGGCGCCAAAACGATCGCAAATGAAGCAGTTGAAGCTATACCCATATCCGAAGGCAGTGCATTTTCAGGCAATGAAACAACTGTCAATGTAAAGACCACCGATGATATTTCGTATTCGTTAAGGCGAATGATGGCGTCCGGCGTTGAATGCATAAGTGAGATATCGGTAGGTGTTTTTGCATTGTGGCTTGCCGGAGCGCTTATCGTCTTTGTACGCGCGATGTACAAATACACCGATTCACAGCGGCTTATGCTGGTGAACTCCACTGTGTGCTCCGATGAGCGCACTATCCGTATGCTTGCCGAGCTTCGCGGCGCAATGAGGATAAAACGCCGTATAAAGCTGCGTATATTCAGAATAGAATCACTCATGTCCCCCTGCGTATGCGGATTCTTCATTCCTACGCTTTACATTGAGACGGGATGCCTCACAATGTCGGATGACGAGCTTCGCTGTGTACTCACGCATGAGCTTACACATATGCGCCGTTTTGACATGATAACAAAGCTGTTCTGCATCTTCGCAACGTCGGTGCATTGGTTCAATCCAACATCTAAAAAAGTCCGCGAAGCAGTGCTCGAAGACTGCGAGTTGTCATGTGACTACAGCGTTGTCAGGGCTTACGGGAACTCCGCAAGCAGCATGTACATGGGAACCATACTCGACTTCACGGAGCGCTATTCAAAGCATTGCAAGCTTGTTTTCCGTGACGGCATGAGCTGCGGTCTTTTCGCAAGCGAGCCATCGGGTGCGGCATTTATGAAAATGCGTTATGCAAACATGAAAAACTTCCGCGGCGGCAGACTTGCTGTTGTTCTTGCTTCAATTTTTGCCGCATGCTGCCTCGGAATAAATATGTTTGCTCTCTCCTGCAGCTCGACAGTGAGCATATCCACCTTCGGTTCGGCGATGAAGCTCTCACCCGCCTTTGACATCATGCTCCGCGCCTACTATGACCTTGATGCCGATGATTATATCACCCCGGAGATGGTTGACGGTATAACGTCAATAAAAATAGGCGTCAGCCGCGAATATAACGACCGCATATTGGTTGAATTTACAGTAAATTCCGACGATCTTATTACACGTCCCCTCCCTATCATTTCGCAGACAAATTATACTGAAAATCTGCTGCTTGCCGCAATTTTCAAGCATGATGAAAACAATCCGATGACCGACAGCAACGGTAATGCAGTTTACGATCTTGCAAATTACAAGCACTTCAAGGCGTACTATGTGCTGACCGACCTCAGCCATCTTGAGCATATCAGTACCGACGATTCTTCCGAAAGCCTCGGAAACTGCTATATTCTTGATAAACATTCTACCGAACGTGAGCTTGACAGACTGCATGGTCTTCTCGATGAGGCAGGACTCCTCGATGCCTGGACAATAAGCTCGCGTGAGCTTGATGTTTCATCACTCGGGTATTTTACAAATCTTGAAGAAATAGAATTTGCCGGGCTCACTCCTGTTGGGTATGAATTCCCTGAAAATGTAAGGGTAATCACCGCAAATGAGGGGTACGAAGAAAGCACTCCGCCCGAACGGAACCGAAGTCTTCCCTCGATTGCTTAAACTAAAGCTTATACAAAACCATTCTGCAAAAGCAATTTTTGTTACTTTTAACGAAGAAAAATCACTGATATCACTTGACATTTAAGAATAGATATGGTATAATAAATAGCCGCTTGATTTGTACGGTCATAATTTGTGTGAAAACACAAAACCGACATCAGCGAGTTCATGGCAAAATGCCATTCAGAAAGTGAGGTGCTTTTCGTGTTTGCAGT